>JANMKO010000004.1:0-13834 GCA_031372085.1 Betaproteobacteria bacterium | reverse complement strand
CCGCCTGCAGATGCCGGTGCTGCGGGTGGCGGTGAGCGAGCCAGATTTTTTTGCCACGCTAGACCACCCGGCGCGCCGGCTGATCGACCGCATGGGCGCCTGCGTGATGGGGCTGGACAGCGCCAGCCGCCACATCGGTGACGCGCTCGAAAAAGAGATCAAGCGCGTGGTGCAGGTGGTCGAGGCTTATCCCGACACCGGCCGGCGCGTCTTCCAGACCGTGCTGGTCGAGTTCGAGAAGTTTTTGGAGCATTTTTTCAAGACCGAGAACGAGGCCAGCAAGCGCGGTGTGTCACTGGCCCAGCAGATCGAGCAGCGTGAGATCCTGGCCATCCAGTACACGATCGAGTTGCGCCGCATGCTCAACGAGGTGCCGGTGCAAGAGGGCATACGCCAGTTCCTGTTTCAGGTCTGGGCCGATGTGCTGGCCACCGCCGCCGTGCGCTTCGGCGGCCAGGGCGCCGAGACCAAAACCATGAAGCGGGCGGCGGCTGACTTGATCTGGTCGGCCAGCGCCAAGGTCACGCGCGACGAGCGGGCCGAGGTCATCCGCCGGCTGCCGCCGCTGCTCAAGCGCCTGCGCGAGGGCATGGCCTCGGCCAACATGACCACCGAGCGCCAGGACGAGCGCATCAACGCGCTGAACAACGCGCTGGCAGCGGCCTTCACCGCCAAGGCCGCCGTGATCCCGAACGACCGGCTGCAAGACCTGATGTAGCGGCTGGAGTCACTGGAATAACTGCTGCCCGGCGCCGAGGACATCGAGATCGATGAATCGCTGGTGCTCGACCTGTCGGGCCATGAAAGCTCGGAGCTGGAGGTGGTGTCCGAGGGCGGCACGATGCCGTCGGCACCGATGATCGCCTGGTCGCGAGAGCTGCTGGTGGGCAGCTGGTACACGCTGGAATACCGCAACCGGCATGAGCCGGTGCAACTGGCCTGGCATGGTCTGCGCCGCCAGTTGTCGCTGTTTGTCACGCCCAAAGGGCGCTGCGTGCTGTTTCAGCAGCAGCGGCTGGCGGCGTTTTTGCAGGCCGGCCTGCTGTTGCCGGCGCAAGACGAGGCACTCACCGTCAAGGCCACGCGCAATGCACTGGCCAAGCTGGACGCCGATCCGTCACGGCTGATGAGTTGATTGGCACCCTCCCCCTGCGAGCGAAAGGGCCGGATGGAGTTGCAGTGATGCTGCTGCCGCTGCCGCTTTCACCCCCACCCCAACCCTCCCCCTTGAAGGGGGAGGGAGCCAGATCAGTGGATCAGCCGCTCCTCGGGCGCCACGAACAGCTCGTCCAGGATCAGCGCGTCGGGCTCTTCGCCCAGGCTCCAGAACACCATCAGCACGATGACTTTGAGGTCTTCCAGCGCCAGCGGGCTGTCGCCGACGGCGGTGGCGCGGTCGATCACCATCTCGCGCATGGCCGGCGGCAGCACCCCGGCGGACTCTAGAAACGCGACAAAGCCGATGGAGTCTTCACCGAGCCGGTCAATCTCGGCGGTGGAATACACCCGCAGGCTGTCTTCGGACTGCGCACCGGCAAAGGCTTCGGCGGTTTGCGCCAGGCCGTCCAGCCAGCTCAGCGCGTCTGCAATCTCGTCGGTCTCGAACCCCACGGCCGACAGTTTGCGGGTGAGCTGGTCGTGGTCAGGGCAGGCGTCAGGGCGCCAATAAGTCTCATAGAGATAAACCAGAACCTCGAACATGAAAACACTATACCGCAGGCTTTCCGCCCGGTGATGCACGCGGCTGGTGCGTGAATCGGGGGGCTTCAGACGCTGCCGCGGCGCTGGTACAGCCCGCCCGGCAGGCGCGCGACATGGCCGTCCAGCTCCAGCGTGAGCAGGTGCGCTGACAGCGCTGGTGCGGGCCAGCCGCAGCGGTTGATCAGCGCGTCCAGGCTCAGCGGGTCGTGGCCCAGCGCGGCCAGCACCGCGTCGCCCTTGGCAGGCGGCGCGCTTGGCAGGGGCGGGCTGGCGGCCACTGCCGCAGCGCGCCCGGGCACCGGCGCCGGTCGCGCCAGCGGCGGCAGCGCGTTCAATTCTTCCAGCACCTGCGCCACCGAGCCCACCAGCGCCGCGCCCTGGCGGATCAGCGCATGGCAGCCTTGTGACTGGCTGGACAGCACCGACCCCGGCAGCGCCATCACCTCGCGGCCGGCCTCGGCCGCCAGGCGGGCGGTGATCAGCGAGCCCGAGCGCAGGGCGGCCTCTACCACCAGGGTGCCCCGGCTCAAGCCCGCGATCAGCCGGTTGCGCTGCGGAAAGTTGGCGGCCAGCGGCGGTGTGCCCCGCGCCAGCTCGCTGACGATCAAGCCCAGCTCGCTGATGCGCCCGGCCAGCGCCCGGTGGGCGCGCGGGTACACCAAGTCGATGCCGGTGCCGATCACGGCGATGGTGCTGCCGGCGCCGGTGCCGTCGGCCACGGCCGACAGCGCCCCGTCATGCGCCGCGCCGTCGATGCCGGCGGCCAGGCCGGAGACGATGGTCCAGCCGGCCTGGCTGAGCGTGCGGGCAAAGCCCCGGGCGTTGTCCAGGCCCTGGGCGCTGGGCTGGCGGCTGCCGACGATGGCCAGCGACGGCGCGCTCAACAGCTCGGCCCGGCCTTGCAGGTACAGCAGCAGCGGTGGGTCAGCGGTGTGCAGCAGCAGCGGCGGGTAGTCGGCCTCACCCAGCACCATCACCCGGCGCGCCGGGCCGGCGCTGCGCCAGGCCAGCGTGGCGGCCAGGCGCAGCGCATGGCCGTCGGGTGGGCGGGCCAGCGCGGCGGCGGCTTTGGCGTCCACCCGGCTGGCGCGGTCCACGGTGCTGGCGGCCAGCACCGCCTGCGGGCTGCCAAAGTGGGCCAGCAGCCGGCGTGCGGCGTCGCGGCCGATGCCGGGGCTGTGCAGCAAAAAAAGCCAGGCGCCCAGCTCGGCGTCGTCCAGCTGGGCGGGCTGATCAGGCCGGCCGGGCCGGCCGGGCTGGTCGGGCAGATCGGGCTGATCGGGCCGATCAGGCGCCGCAGGCGGGGCCGCCGGCATCAGTGGCACGGGCGCAGCAAAACCGGGCGCATCAAGGTGGCGGGCTCAAGGCTGGGTGATGCGGTCACCGGCCCGCACCGGATCGACCGCCGACAGGATCAGCGCATACGACACCCGCTCAAACACCCGGAAGACAAACAGCAGGCCGCTGCGCTCATCGGGCAATTGCATCGGCTGGGGCCGGGGGCCGGTGCGGTCGGTGGCCGGGTTGCCGGCCCGCCACAGCGCCAGCACGTGGCCACGCTCAACGCCGTCGCGCTGGCCGCGGTTCAGTGACACGATCTGGTTCTGCCCGGCGGTCAGCGCCTCACCGTAAACCGACACCACCTGGCCGTCCATCGCCCCGGCCGGCGGGTGGGGCACGTAGGCGCTGAAATCACGCGGCGGCACGGGCGCCAGCCGGTCACCGACGCCGGCCTCCTGGCGCGCGCTGGTCATCACGAAGGTAGACGGCACCGGCAGGCCACTGCCGGCCGCCGTGCCGTCGGCGCGCACAAAATCGGCCGTGCCCACGTAGCCCGCCTCAAAGCCGAGCACCTCTTGGCTGGTCGGGTCGCGCAGCGGTTTGCTCTCGCGAAACAGCGTGAAGCTGCGGGCGCCGCGCAAATCACCCCGCACATAGGCGGTTTCGCCGCGCGAGATCATCACCCGGCCCTCTTGCGTGGCGACGATGCGCGGCGCGCCGGCCAGCTCGTCCAGCTCCAGCACCAGGGCCTCGTTCAGGAACGGCGCGATCAATTGCAGCGGGATCGACGCGATGGCGCCGTTGTCGAGCAACTGGCTGCGCACCCGGGGCGACAGCTTGACGGTGTTGGTGGGCGGCTGGCCGATGCCGGCGCCGCCCAGGCCGCCACGCGCCAGGCGCAGGCGGGCGCGGTCACCGTCTTTGTCGAGCAGCAGCACCTGGCCGGGGTAGATCAGGTGCGGATTGCGGATCTCTTGCAGGTTCATGCCCCACAGCTCAGGCCAGCGCCACGGGCTTTTGAGAAACAGGCTGGCAATGGCCCACAGCGTGTCGCCGGCCTGCACCGTGTGCGACGCCGGCGCATTGGCGGCCAGCGCCGACAGCGGCACGCCGGCCTGCGCGGCTTGCTGGGCGGTTTGCTGGGCCGTCGCGCGCTGGGCCGCCGTCACCGGCTCATTGGCCAGCGCCGAGCCCAGCCACAGTGGCAGCAAGGCCGGCAACAGGGCCGGCAACAGGGCCGGCAAGCCACCACGCGCGCAACCCCGCCGCAAACCGCAAGCCAGGCGGACAAGGCGGGTGGGGCATGGACTCATGGGGGGATCTCCGGTGGGCGAATGCCACAATCAAGGGCGGGTCGGCTGGGTTTGCAACACCGCCAGCGGGGCGGGCAGGCCAACCGATGCATCTTCATGCTGCACCGCAGATTCTGCCGGTAAACCCTTGATATCGCAACGAAAAGCGGTTGCAGGCGGTGGCCGATCCCGCCGCCGTGCACGCGCTGGCGTTGTTGATTTTCAACTTTATAACCCCATGTCTTTTGGGCCGTGCCGGTGGCGGTACGGCCCACTTTTGCTGACATCCCATGGCCTTGCTGACCATTCTTCGTTACCCCGACCCCCGCCTGCACACCGTGGCCCGCCCGGTGGCGCAAGTCGATGCCCGCATCCGCCAACTGGCCGACGACCTGCTGGAAACCATGTACCAGGCCGACGGCGTGGGCCTGGCCGCCACCCAGGTGGACGTGCATCAGCGGCTGCTGGTGATGGACACGTCCGACACCCGCGACCGGCCGCAGGTGCTGATCAACCCCGAGATCATTGCGCACAGCGCCGAGCGCAAGCTCAATGAGGAGGGTTGCCTGTCGGTGCCGACGATTTATGACGAGGTGGAGCGCTACGCCCGGGTGACGGTGCGGGCGCTGGGCCGTGACGGCCAGCCGGTCGAGTTTGACGCCGACGGCCTGGCAGCGGTGTGTGTGCAGCATGAGATGGACCACCTGCTGGGCAAGGTGTTTGTCGAGTACCTGAGCCCGCTCAAGCGCGAGCGCATCAAGACCAAGATGGTCAAAAAAACCCGCGATGAGCTGGCCAAAAAATGACCGCCCCCCGGGTCGCCGCAGGCGCCTCGCCGCTCCGCGGCGGCGCAGGCGCCGTCCCGCCACGCCGGTGCTGCTGGTGGCCCGGCCCGGCCGGCGCCGCAGCGTCAGCGTGGCCGCGCCGGCAGGCGGCCTGACATGCGCGTTGTTTTTCCCGGCACCCCCGACTTTGCCGCCGCCTCGCTGCAAGCCCTGCTGGGTGCAGGCCACAGCGTGCCGCTGGTGCTGACCCAGCCCGACCGCCCGGCCGGCCGGGGCTTGAAGTTGCAGCCCTCGGCCGTCAAGGCGCTGGCGCTGCAGCACGGCCTGGCCGTGGCCCAGCCGCGCAGCCTGCGGCTGGACGGCAAATACCCCGACGACGCCCACGCTGCGCAGGCCGCGTTGCAGGCCGCGCGGGCCGATGTGATGGTGGTGGCCGCCTACGGCCTGATCCTGCCGGCCTGGGTACTGGCGCTGCCGCCGCTGGGCTGCCTGAACATCCACGCCTCACTGCTGCCACGCTGGCGCGGCGCGGCGCCGATCCACCGCGCCATCGAGGCCGGTGACGGCCAAACCGGCATCACGCTGATGCAGATGGACGCCGGGCTGGACACCGGCGCCATGCTGCTGACCGCGCCCGAGCCGATCCGCACCGACGACAGCACCGCCACCCTGCATGACCGCCTGGCCGCGTTGGGCGCCCGGCTGGTGGTGGACGGCCTGGCCCGGCTGGCCGCCGGCCCGTTGCCCGGCACCGCGCAGCCGCTGGACGGCGTGACCTACGCCCACAAGATCGACAAGTCGGAGTCCGCCATCGACTGGGCCCAGCCGGCGGCCGCCATCGAGCGCCGTCTGCGCGCCTTCGACCCCTTCCCGGGGGCCAGCTTTGTGCTTGATGGTGAGCCGGTGAAGCTGTGGCGCGCCCGGCTGCGGCCGGCGGCCGACGGTGCGGGCGCCGCGCCCGGTTGGGTGCTGGCCGCCCAAGACGGGCGGCTGACGGTGGCCTGCGGCAGCGGCACGGCGCTGGATTTGCTGCAACTGCAACGCCCCGGTGGCCGGCGGGAGGACGCGGCGGCATTTTTGCAAGCCCGGCCGGGCCTGGCCGGCCGGCGGCTGGGCAGCAGCGCGGCAGATCCTGCCATCGACCCCGCCGCCGACCCTGCCACCGACCCCGCCACCGACCCCGCCGCCGGTCTCACGACCGATCCCACTCCCGATTGAACTGCGCGCGCCCGCCCGCATCTGACAAGCTGCCCGATCCGGGCGTCACACGAGGATGTCAGCACCATGTTCAACCTGATGAAGACGGCCATCCTGATGGCCGCCATCACCGCCCTGTTCATGCTCATCGGCCGCTGGCTGGGCGGCCCGTCCGGCATGCTGCTGGCACTGGCCGTGGCCGTGGGGCTGAACTTTTTCAGCTACTGGTTCAGCGACAAGATCGTGCTGAAGATGTACAACGCGCGCGAAGTGGACGACAGCACCGCGCCGCAGTTTGTGGCCATGGTGCGTGATCTGGCGCAGCGCGCCGGCCTGCCGATGCCGAAGGTGTATTTGATCGACGAGGCCGCGCCCAACGCCTTTGCCACCGGCCGCAACCCCGAGCATGCGGCGGTGGCCGCCACCACCGGCATCATCCGCGTGCTCAGTGCAAGTGAGCTGCGCGGCGTGATGGCGCATGAGCTGGCGCATGTCAAGCACCGCGACATCCTGCTGTCCACCATCAGCGCCACGATGGCCGGCGCCATCGGCATGCTGGCCAACTTCGGCATGATGTTTGGCGGGCGCAGCAGTGACGGCCGGCCGGCCAATCCGCTGGCCGGCATCCTGGTGGCCATCCTGGCGCCGCTGGCCGCCAGCCTGATCCAGATGGCCATCAGCCGGGCACGGGAGTTCGAGGCCGACCGGGGCGGTGCCGAGATCTCCGGTGATCCGGCCGCGCTGGCCTCGGCCCTGGACAAAATCCACCGCTACGCCCAGGGCACGCCGATGGCCGCCGCCGAGCGCCACCCCGAGACGGCGCAGATGATGATCATGAACCCGCTGTCGGCCGGTGGCCTGCGTGGGCTGTTCTCCACCCACCCGCCCACCGAAGAGCGGGTGGCCGCGCTGCTGTTGATGGCCCGCGGGGCCTGAGCCCGCCATCGCGCGCACGCTGAACGGCTCAAGTCAGCCAGCGCGGTGGCCGATATGGGCTGCATGCGCCGTTTGTTTGCCCCCGTCTTGCTGTCCACCCTGTGCCTGCTGGCATCGGGCTGCGACCAACTCGGCATCGAATCACCGGCGGCGGTGCAAGCCAAGAAAGAGGCCGACGGCAAGGCCACCGGCGGCGCCTGCCGCCATGCCGGCCGGGCCATCGAGGATTGCTACACGCTGAACAAGAAGACCGACAAAGCGGCGATGTACGCCGGCTGGCGCGAGATGAGCGAGTACATGCGCGAGAACAAGCTGGAGCCAGTGGCGCCGGTGATCCTGCCCGAGCCGCCCAAACCACCACCCAAGACGGCACCGGCCGACGGCGACGCTGCCGAAGAGCCAGCCGACGGCAAGCCGGCGGCCAAGGCCAGGGCCAAGGCGCATTGATTGACGGCTGCCCGCCGCCAGCGGCGGCGGCAAGTCACTCTGTCAGCGGCACCACCACCCGGCGCGGGTTGATGCCGGTGCGCGGGAAGTCCACCAGCGCGGCCGCAAACATCGGCGCCAGCAGGCTGGCCGACTGGCGCTGGAAGCCCTCGTTGCTGGCCCGGGCCTCAAACAGCGGCTTGTTGCTGCTGCGGTCGCGGATCAGCAGCGCCACCTCGCGGTCGTAGCGCGGTGACTCATAGCGCAGCGAGCCGCCCCAGTACGGGCCGCGCCAGGGCCCGTGGCGCCAGCCGCCAAAGCCACCGCCCCACCACAGCGGGTCGTCCCAGGGTGAGCGGTCACTGCGGTGGACGCGCACGGCCACCTGCACCCGCACGTCGGGCTCCGCGCCAGCGGCCACCGGCGTGAAGCCGGCCCGCGCCAGCGCCGGGGCGGCGGCGTCTTCGAGCAACTGGCTGTCGTCGGCCTGCGCCTGCTGCGACGGCAGGCGCTCAAAGGCGTAGCTGCCGCCGCTGCGGCCGGCTGGCCAATCACCAAAGGTGGACACCTCGGTGGCCAGTTGGTTGATCGAGGCGCAGGCGCCCAGCAGCATCAGCACGCCGGTGGCGCCGAGGGTGGTGCTGGTGGCCAGCAGCAGATCACGTCGTTTCATGGTGCGCTTCCAGAGGTTGGGCAGACGGCAGCAGGCCAGTGGCCCACTCAATCACCCCGCTGCCACTGGATCACCTGCGCCAGCGGGGCCGACAGCGACGGCGCAGCACAGGCTTCATCGTCGTCATCAAAGGCCTTGTCACCGGCCGGATCGGGCTGGCCGGTGGGTGCCAGTGTGGTGAACGGGAACAATTTGCGGTCGGCCAAATGCGACAAGCTGATGTTGCCCATCGCGCTGGCCATGTTTTCGACCCGCCCCGGGTACTGGCGTTCCCAGTCATTGATCATCTTCTTGATCTGCACCCGTTGCAGCTTGTCCTGGCTGCCGCACAAGGTGCACGGGATGATCGGGAACTGCCGGTGCGCGGCCCAGCGCACCAGGTCGGCCTCGGCCACGTAGGCCAGCGGCCGGATGACGGTGTGGCGGCCGTCGTCGCTCACCAGCTTGGGCGGCATGCCTTTGAGCCGGCTGCCAAAAAACATGTTCATCAGCAGCGTGACCACCATGTCGTCGCGGTGGTGACCGAGCGCGATCTTGGTCGCCCCCAGCTCACCGGCCACCCGGTACAGGATGCCGCGCCGCAGCCGTGAGCACAGGCTGCACATCGTCTTGCCCTCGGGCACCAGCCGGGTGACGATGCTGTAGGTGTCCTGGTTCTCGATGTGGAAGGGCACGCCCCGGGCCGTCAGGTACGCGGGCAGGATGTGCTCGGGAAAGCCCGGCTGCTTCTGGTCGAGGTTGACGGCGATCAGCTCAAACCGCACCGGCGCCCTTTTTTGCAGGCCCAGCAGGATGTCGAGCAGGGCGTGGCTGTCTTTGCCGCCCGACAGGCAGACCATCACCCGGTCGCCGTCTTCGATCATGTTGAAGTCCACACTCGCCTGGCCCACCTGGCGGTGCAGGCGCTTGCTCAGCTTGTTGATCTCGAACGCCTGTTTGCGGGCCTGGGTGTCGCCGGCCGGCTCGGTGGCGGTGGCGGTGGCGGTGGTCATGCGGCCCCGGTCAAGCTGTCTTTCATGCCGAACACCTCGCAGCCCACCGCATCGCAATCGGGGTAGACGTCGGGTTTTTCAGTCGCCACCTGGGCCGCGCGCACCTGCGGGTGGGCCAGCATCAGGCGCAGCACATCGTCGGCCAGGGTTTCTTGCAGGTGGATGTGGCCTCGCGACACCCGCTCGCCGATGGTGCGGCGGATGAAGTCGTAGTCCAGCACCTCGTCAAGTTGGTCGTGGGTGGGGGTGGACAGGGCCAGCGGCACGTAAAGATCAACATTGATCGTCACCCGCTGCTCGCCTCGCTTCTCAAAATCATGCACGCCGATGTTGATCCAGACCTCGTAATCGCGCAAAAACAGGCGCCGGCAGTCCATCAGGCTGGGGTTGGTGAGCAGGCTTTGCATGTCAGTGTTCTTTCGGGTCGGCGGCCAACCGTTGCTGGGCCAGAAACAGCACATCACGCGGCTGGCCCAGCAGGTGCTGGCCACCGTCCACCAGCAGCGTGTGGCCGGTGATGGCCGGGGATTCGAGCAAAAACCGCACGGTGCGGGCGATGTCGTCGGGCGTGGACGAGCGCTGCAACGGCGTGAGCCGGTGCGCGGCCTCGAACTCGGCCTCGTCCATCGGGCCCGAGACCAGCGTGACGCCGGGTGAAACGCCGCACACCCGCACTTGCGGCGCCAGCGCCATGGCCAGCATCACGGTGGCCTCGGCCAGCGCGGCCTTGGACAAGGTGTACGAGAAATAGTCGGGGTTGTGGTTGACCAGTTTTTGGTCCAGCAAGTTGACGACGCAGGCCGGCCGGGTGTCGTCCTGGGCAGCGGCGCTGGCCAGCCGGTGCGCATGCAGGGCCCGGGCCAGCAGCACGGCCGGCACGGTGTTGCTGCGCCAGGCGCGGTCCAGCAGCCGGGCGCTGAAGGTGGCCACGCTGTCGTACTCAAACAGCGATGCGTTGTTCACCAACGCGTCCAGCCCGCCGAAGGCGGCTACCGCCGCCGGCACCAGCGCCTCGCAGGCGGCTCCGTCGGCCAGGTCAGCCGGCAGCACCCGGGCGATGGCGCCCAGCGCGCGGGCCTCGTCGGCGGTGGTTTGCGCGTCGGCCAGCGACGGCGCATCGCCCCGGCAGTGCAGCGCCACGTCCCAGCCGTGGCGCGCCAGATCGAGCGCAATCACCCGGCCGATGCGCCGCGCCGCGCCGGTGACCAGCGCCACCGGGCGGGGCCGGGCAAGGGGGTGAGAGGGGGCTGACATGCTTTCTACAATGCCGGGATGGCCTTCAAAGCGGCGCAAACCAGCGATCACACCCAGCTCAATACGGGTGAGCCCGGGAGTGTAGCCAGCACCCTGGCGGCGGTGATCCGGCGGGCCATCGACAGCGCCGGTGGCTGGTGGCCGTTTGACGCCTTCATGGCCGCCGCGCTGTACCAGCCCGGCCTGGGCTATTACGCCAGCCACCGCCAGCTGTTTGGCTGCATGCCGGCCTCGGGCAGTGACTTTGTCACCGCGCCTGAGCTGTCACCGCTGTTTGCCCGGGCGCTGGCGGCGGCCGTGGCCCAGGCGCTGGCGGCCAGCGGCAGCCGGCAGGTGATGGAGTTTGGTGCCGGATCGGGCGCGCTGGCGGCCGGGCTGCTGGACGCGCTGGACGGTTTGGGCCTGGCGGTTACCCGCTACGCCATCGTCGATGTGTCAGGCACGCTGCGCCAGCGCCAGCGGGCGCGGCTGGCGCGTTTTGGTGACCGTGTGCAGTGGCTGGACGCGCTGCCCGAGGTTTTTGACGGCGTGCTGATCGGCAACGAGGTGCTGGACGCGATGCCGGTGCAATTGCTGCACTTTGACGGCGTGCAGTGGTTTGAGCGCGGGGTGGTGGCCGCGACGGCCGATACGGCTGATGCGGCCGCTGCCGCCGACCGTGCCGACCGTGCCGATGCGGCTGACGGTGCCGGCGGTTTTGCCTGGTCCGACCGGCCGACGGCGCTGCGCCCGCCGGTGGACGCCGCCCATTTGGCGCAATTCGTGCCCGGCACCACCGTTGAAATCCATGCGCAAGCCGAGGCCTTCGTCCGCACCGTGGCCGGCATGCTGCGGCGCGGTGTGGCGTTTTTCATCGACTACGGCTTCCCCGAGGCCGAGTTCTACCTGCCGCAGCGCGTCGGCGGCACGCTGATGTGCCACCAGGCGCACCGGGCCGACGGCGATCCGCTGCTGGCCGTGGGGCAAAAAGACATCACCGCCCACATCAACTTCACCGGCATTGCGCTGGCGGCGCAAGACGCCGGTGCGGCGGTGATCGGCTACACCTCACAAGCGCGGTTTTTGCTCAATTGCGGCTGGGTCGGGTTGCTGGAAAGCGCCAGCCTGGCCGAGCGCAGCATGGCCCAGCGGCTGATCCATGAGCATGAAATGGGCGAGCTGTTCAAGGTGATCGCCTTCTCGCGTGGGCTGGCCGGCAGTGAGCCGGCCGCGCCGCTGGGCTTTGCCCACGGTGATCGAACGCACCGCCTGTGAGCCGGACCGGGCAGCCCCGATGCGCTGGCTGATCGTGTTTTTTCTGGCGCTGATCCTGTTTGGCGGCCTGCGCCGCTGGCTGGCCAAACTGGGCCTGGGCAAGCTGCCAGGGGATTTCAGCCTGCGGTTTTTCGGCCGCGAGTTTTATGTGCCGCTGGCGTCCAGCCTGGTGTTGAGCTTTGTGGCGATGCTGATCGGGCGCTGGTTTTGACGGCCTGGGCGCCGCCACACGGGCGGATCAGGGGCTGATCAGCGGCACTTGTGGAAAGTAGCTGCGGTAGCGGCCGGTGTCGCGGGTCAGGATCGGAATGCCCAAAACCTGGGCATGGGCGCCGATGAAGAAGTCGGGCAGGGCCGAGGTTCTGGCCCCGCCTCGGCGGCGGTACAGCAGATGCGCTTTTGACGCCAGGAACAGCGCCGCACGCGGGATTTCAGCCACCTCAACCGCCATGCCGGCCAACAACGCATCCACCTCGTCGGTGGACGCCGCTGAGCAGCACAGCTCTGAATAAACCATGGCGTTGGCGACCAGGCCGCCGGCGGCATGGCGTGTCAGTGCACGGTCCGACCAATCGAACCAGACCGGGTCTTGGTTGACCATGTCCAGGATCACATTGCTGTCGACGAAAACAGCCACCGGCGTCATTCGCCACGGGTGATTTGCATGATCTCGTCAGTGCTCATGCGCCCCTTCCAAATGCCGCGCAGGTGGGCAAATGGGCTGGGCGCCGGTGTGTCGTCAGCCGCCAGCGCTGCTGCCAGCGGCGCTGGCAATTCAGGCTTTTTGTCCTGCACGGCCAACGTCAGGATGGCGCGCGCCTCGGCCTCCATCGACCGGCCGTGGCTTGCGGCCTGCATGCGCAGCTTTTGTTTGACGGGCTCGTCGAGGTTGCGGATGGTCAGGGTGGTGCTGATGGTGTTCATGGCATTCAGCGTAGGCGATGCTGGCATTGCTGTCAATGCAAGCACCTTCATGGGGCGGGCAGGGCTTGTTGCACGGCGGCGATGCGGGCCTGCATCAGCGCCGCGCCGATGGCCGGGCCAGCCAGGCCACGCGCGGCGGCGGCAGCGCTGATCTCGGCGCCAGGCACGGCGCGGCAGGCGGCCAGCGCTTGCAGCAGGCGCTGGCGCTGCGGGTAGGGCTGGTCTTGCCGGCCCAGCCGGCCCCGGGCGTCGCATTCACAGGCCAGCAGCAGGTCAGCGATGCGCTCGGGCCGGCGCCAGGCGTCGCAACGGTTGAGCAGGCGCACGGTGGCGGCGGCGTTCAGCCCGGCGCTGCGGTGCACGTTGCCGTGCTCGCGGGCCACCAGATCGGCCAGCGCGGCACAGTCGGCCGGCACCCGCCAGCGTGCACTCACCGCCCGGGCCAGTTGGGCGCTGCGCGCCTCGTGGCCGATGTGGCGCGGCAGGGCGTCGGGCGGCGTCGTGCCCTTGCCCAGGTCGTGGCACAGGCAGGCATAGCGCACGGCCAGCGGCGTTTGCAACTGCGCCGCCATGCGCAGCACCATCAGCAGGTGCACGCCGGTGTCGATCTCGGGATGGTGGGCCTCGGGTTGGGGCACGCCCCACAGCCGGTCAACCTCGGGCAGCAGCCGGGCCAGCGCGCCGCAGCCGCGCAGCACCGCCAGCATGCGGTCGGGCCGGGCCTCCATCAGCCCGCGTGACAGCTCTTGCCACACCCGCTCGGGCACCAGCGCGTCCACCTCGCCGTTGGCCACCATCTTCGCCAGCAGGGCCTCGGTCTCGGGCGCGACGGTGAAATCGGCAAAGCGCGCCGCCAGCCGGGCCAGCCGCAGCAGCCGCACCGGGTCTTCAACAAACGCCGGGCCGACATGACGCAGCACCCGCTGCTGCACATCACGCTGGCCATTGAAGGGGTCGGTCAGGGCGCCGCTGGCCGGGTCTTCGGCAATCGCGTTGATGGTCAGGTCGCGCCGCGCCAGGTCTTCTTGCAGCGTGACCTCGGGCGAGGCGAACACGGTAAAGCCCTGGTAGCCCCGGCCGGATTTGCGCTCGGTGCGGGCCAGCGCGTATTCCTCGTGG
>JANMKO010000801.1:0-7584 GCA_031372085.1 Betaproteobacteria bacterium | reverse complement strand
GAGGCTTTTTGACATCTTGGCGCTGTACTCGAAGGCTTCGAGATGCAGTTTTTCGCCCGACAGCAGCGCCGGGTTGGCCAACAGGCAATCGCCCTGTTCCACCGCCGGCACAACCCACCCGGCCTTGACGCCAATCAGCGCCAGCAGCCGCTGCGCCCGCGCCAGTGCTTGTGGGCAGGTGGCATAAACGTAGCCGTTTTTCAGGCTGCGCACCGGGAAGGCGACCAGTTGGGCGTCGCCAAAGCTCACCGCACCGGCATGCAGATTGGGGTCGTCAGAGGCCGGGCCAAACAACCGGTCGATCAGCGCCTTGTCGCCGCCGATGGCCTCAAAGCCGTGGCGCAGCGCGCCTTTCAGGCCCGAGCCGGCAAAACACGGGTGGCCGGTGTGGCGCTCACGCTGGATCGGGTTGTCGATCACGCCGACGGCATTGCCGGCACCCACATGCACGGGACTGACGGCGTATAAAAAAACAGCAGCTTGGCGCTGGAACATGGGCGGTCCTCGGGGGCGGATCAGGGGGGTGAGAGGGGGTGAGGGAAGGGGGCGTGAGGGCAGGGAGGATGAAGCAAAAATGCCAGTCACCAGGCCGCAAGAGTGAAGCGGTTGAAGCCTTCGGCCTGGCGTGCCGCATTCTGATGGTCATCAGGCCACAAGCCGTGCCCGACAAGCTTGCGAAGTTGCTCAGGCGTGGCAGCCAGCCGGTCGATCCAGTAAACACTGCCGGTGGGTGCCACCCGCTCGGCAGCCTTGGGTTGGCGCCGCGCCAGGTCCCAGCCGCTGATGACCTCGGCGCGGGGCACTGCCGCGCAGACCAGTTGGCCGCTGATGCCGTGCAATGCCAAACCCTGCCCGCCGTGCACGCCCGGTGGCAGCCAGCCTTGGGCAAACAGGCCAGGGGTGGTCAGCACGATGCGGCAGCGCCCGGCGCGGCTGATGGCTTCCCAATCGGGTTGCGGCGCGGTGTGCTGCACGGCAGTCAGGGCCGCGCCCCGGCCATCACCGCCAAAGCGCAGCACGCCGGTGCGCGGCGGCTCGCCACCGCGCACCGACGCCAGAAAGCCCACGCCCGGCTGAAACGCCACCGCTTGGGCGGTGAACAACTGGCCGTCGGCCACGCTGCGGGTGGCGCTGTCCAACCCGATGCCGATGCGGGCATCGAGCTGCCACAACGCGTTGGCACACACCAGTTGGCTGGCGGCAGGGGTTTGCCCCTTCAGGTAGGTGGCCCAGCCGGCTTGCGTCAGCCAATGCCCAGCCACCGGCTTGCGGCGTTCGGCCTGGGCCAGCACCGGCCACAGGGCCAGCGGTGCTGAGCTGGCCAGGCCGGGGGCAGGTGGCTGGGGCTGCAAGCGCGTGAGTTGCAGGCTGCCGTTGGCGGCATCGGTCAGCAGCAGATCGGCCGGCAAGGCGTGCAAGGTTTCAAGCTCCCCGGCCGAGTTGCGGCGCGCCAGATCAAAACCGGTGAGTGCAAACGTGCCGGGCGCGGCCGGGGTGCCCAATGTGGCGTGCTGATGCCGACCGGCTGCGAAGGCAGCGATATCAGCCCCGTCTGCGGCCAGCATCAGTGAGCGCAGTGCCCCGGCCGCCACTGACGGCCAGGGCGGCACCAGGCTTTCGCCGTGGCTACCCGGGTCGCCGAACAGTTTGTTGCCGCGCAGAAAAAGCACGTCCAGCGGCTCAATGAAGCGGTGGGTGGTGGTGGGGTTCATCACATCAATCAATGCGGCGGGTTTCGCGGGCCAGAAACTCGGCCGCGCTCAAGAAGTTGCGCAACCACTGGCGGGGGTCGGCACCGGGATGGCGCTGCTGCTCGTTGAAGGCCAGATCGCTCAGCCGGCGGGCCAGCGTGGGCACGTCATGCTTTTTGATCGCGGCTTCGTCAGACTGCCGGCTCAATTGGTAAGCCAGCAGCGCAGTCAGCATTTCGGGCTGGTCGGGGGGCAGGTCTTTGAGCCAGTCCAGGGTGTTGAAGACGGCGCGGCGCGAGACGCCCTCTGCGGCCAGGAAGGTGCGCAAGGCGGTCAGCAGCGCCACCGGCTCGCCCCATTTGGCGGTGACAAACAGCGCGCGCCGCCCGAGCGTTTGATGAGGGTCAGGCTGAAAGCGTCCCGACCCCCTTCGCCTTTGGCGCGTTTCTCGGCCAGCCGCAGCTCACGCAGCACGGCGGCCAGCGGTGCCTGGTGGTGGGCCACCACCGCGCCGCAACTGGCGGTGGCGCGATCACCCATCATGCGCATCAGGCGCCGGCCGGTGCGTGGGCTGTCGAGCAGCGCAAAGCCGTTTTTAAGCGCCAGGCCTTCGCGGTCACCGGCGCTGTGGTCGGGGTCATGGCCGGCATAGGCCACACTCAGGCGCTGCATTGCCGGCAGCAAATCAGCCACCGGCAGCATGGCCATCACGTCGTCGCCACCGGCATAGATCAAGCGGCCCAGATGCTCACCTTCAATCACCTGGCGGGCGACGATGAGCGAGAAGTCGTTCAGCGCACCCGAGATCGCCAGATGGCGGTTGGGCGACAGCGCACGCTTTTGCTGTGCGTAGGCGCGCAGCAAGGGCTGGCGCAGCGCGTGGGCATCAAAGCCGGCGCGCACTTGCGGGTGGAAGCTTTCGCGGTAGCTGATGGCGTGCGCGTCACCGCCGGCCAGCCAGGCGCCCATGTGGTCACCGTCCATCAGCAGCAGGCTGTAGTAGGTCTCGATGCGGGCCGGGCCCGTGCCTGCACTGCCCAGCGTGTTTTTGATCAGTTGCGTCAAGGCGCGGGCTTGCGCTGCTGCCGGCTCGCGGTCGTCCAGATCATCCTGGGCGTCCAGCAGCGCGGGAAGTCGCTTTGCCAAGTCAAACGCAGGATGCTGGCCGTGATCGAGTGCCAGTTTGCGGGGCAGGGCCACTGGCTCGGCGGGCTTGTTGGCCAAGGCATCGCGCAGCTTGTCGGCGCCAGGCGCGCCAGCGGCCAGCCACCGGTCAAGCTGGTGCGCCAGCGCCATGGTGTGGGTGGAGACCACAAAGCGCTGGGCGCCCGCGCTGGTGATGCTGCCGACAGCGCGGCCCACCTCATCGGCAAACATCGTGGGCCACAGGCGCTTGAGGGCTGGCAACGCGCCCAGGTGCTCACCGGGCTTGGCCCAGGCCGGCCGGCGCTGGGCGATGCGGGCCCAGAGGGTGTCGGTTTGTTGCCGGTACGAGGTTTGCAGTTGCGCTGGGTCAGTGGTCAGCCATTCGGTCTCACCGGTGAGTGAGCAGCGCCAGCCTTGCTGGCTGCTGGGCGCAAACGGCCGTACCGCCTTGGCGGCGGCCAGTGCACGCTCCGCCAGGTCATGCACGGCGGCATACAGCGCGCCCGGGTTGGGTGCAAAAAAGGTGGTGTTGTCATCCCACTGCAACTCTTTTTGCAGCACTTTCCAGGCCGGGCTGGCCAGAAAACCACTGGGCTGATCGGATGCCACGCCAAAGAAGGGTGCCATTGCTGCCGACAGCGCGCTGGTGTCCAGATCGGTCTGGCGCTCGGCATTGCGTGGCTTGATCAATGAAAACGGCACCACCGCCCAGTGCACCTCGGGGAAGCCGGCCAGTTGCTCACGCATCTGGCGGTGGCAGTGCTGCTCACCCGCCTGGTCCAGCCCGGCGGCCTTGAGCAGCCTGTCCATCGCGTCATTGCCTTGCGCCAACAGCCAGCCGCGCACCGCTTGCTCAATTTGCTGCGCCAGTTGGGTAGCCATGCTGCGCGGCACGATGGCCACAAAGCGGTTGGGCAGCGCGGCGGAGAACAGCGGGTTTGCATCGGTGGCGCTGTGCGTCCATTCGCATTCGTCAAACAACGCAGCCGGCAGGCCACACTCATCGCGCAGCCACACATCGACTTGCGGCACGCCGCGCAGACGCGGAAACAGGATGGCATCCGGCCCCAGTGCCAGGCACACCGGCTTCATCGCCTGCCAGGCCAGGCGGGCCAGCAGGTGCGACCCGGCCCACAGGTCTGACGTGGAGCGCGCCGCCTCGATAAAGCTTTGCACCGGGCCCAGGGCCACGGTGAGCAGCGCGGCCTCACCGTCCGGGTCGGCGGCAAAGGCGCCGGCAAAGGCCGAGGTCAGGTCGAGGTGGTCCCAGATGCTGTGATCGGGCACGCGGGTGTCGGCTGGCAGCAGCGGCCACAGCAGGCCCAGTGTGCCGTTGTCGTTGTCCTCGCGCAGCGACTGGCCAAAGCGCCAAAACGCCAGCAGGGTACGGAACCAGTCGACTTCACCGTCCGCTTTTGAGCTGGGCTGTACCAAGGCGGCAAAGTGCTCAAAGCTGCGCGATTTGAGGTCGTCGAGGTCGGTATCAGCCAAGCCCCCGTAGTCGCCCAGGTTGAACTCGGTGCCGGTCAGCGGGTGGATGAGCACCGGCTTTTTGGTCCAGCGCACCTGCGCCCAATCGGCGATCTTGAGCGTCAGGGGCTGGCCGGCTGTTGTTGACACGGTGATTTCTTGCAGCGGCCATTGCGGCCGGTCAGCGGCGGCTGCCCACCAGTCGGCCCGGCGCACGGTGTTGTAGATGGCTGTCGGAATCCCTTTTTTGAACAGCGCACCATGCAGCGCATCGGTGTTGTCGGGGTCGATATTGGCCGCGGCGATCCGCTGGTAGCCCAGCAGCCGGTGCAGCACCTGGGCGCTGCCGCCTTCATGGCCGGCGGGGTCGCGCAGCAGCACCAGTGCTTTTTCGGCCGGATCGTGCAGGCGGGCATGCAGTTTGGTTTGCCAGAGGATGGTTTGGGGCATGGGTGGCTCAGGCGTGGATGCGTTGCAGACCGGATTGGTCGAGGTGCTGATGAACCTGCAGCCAGACGGCCTCAATGGCTCGTCGGTCGGGTTTGAAGGCGGGTGGTGGCAGGCACGGTAAGTGGACGATCACGCCTTGCAGATTGCCTTGCGGCGTCTCGCGCACCTTGAAGCGCAGGCTGTTGGGCAGGCGGGCATTGCGGTCCCAGGCCGACGTGGTGTGGCGCGTGATCGGGTATGACAGCCAATGACGGGCCAGCGGTTGCGGGTGTGGCGGCCGGGCATCGGGGAAGACAAACTGGGTGCGCAACTTGATCTTGATCTCCGCCAGGCGGCGCATCACCGCCGGCCAGTCGGCCAGCGGCTCGGTCTGCCAGACCAGCGGGCCGCGCTCATCGCTGCCCACGGCGCGCGGCCAATCGGTTTGCAGCGCCTGGCGCCAGGGCAGGCACGCCGCGTCGACCGGCCTACCGTCAAGTGCGGGCGTGGCAGGGTCGGCCGGGGTCAGTGAAAACGAGCCCCAGCCGTTGCGGCTGCGCCCCCCGAGGGTGCCGTAGTGCTGCATCAGCCACAGGGCGTGTTGCAGTTGACCGGCCTCGGCGCCACTGGGGAAGGCCAGTTGCAGCAAGGCATGCTCCTTGGCTTGCAGCGCCGCCTTGGCTTTGAGTGCCGTCTGCCCATTGCTGAAATTGAGCGGACCGTAGCCCAGGTAGAGCTGCGCACCGACAGGCGCTTTGACCTCAGGATGCTGCAAGCGTTGTCGATCCATCCCCTGCCAGTCCTTCAGTCCGCCCTCGTTCCAGTGGCTGAGGCGAATGCGCACCAGGCTCTTGCCTGAAGCGCTGCCATCGTCATCTGAGGCCATGCCAAACAGCCGCCCCTCGGCAGCGCGAAGGGCATTGACCGGCACCGCGCCCGGGTGCTGCGCCGCATACGCCACCCGCCACCATTGGCGCAGCA
Source organism: Betaproteobacteria bacterium (assembly GCA_031372085.1). Classification (GTDB taxonomy): domain Bacteria; phylum Pseudomonadota; class Gammaproteobacteria; order Burkholderiales; family Burkholderiaceae_C; genus Pseudaquabacterium. Next base: position 1,867 of record JANMKO010000801.1, on the reverse strand, counting down.
ATGCCTTGATCGGCGGTGTGCGCCATTGGCCAGACTGGTTGGCATTGCCCAGAAACGCCGGGGTGTTGAATCGAAGTGTGTAGTGGCGTGTGAGCAAGTTGCTCCCCCAGTTGTCTGTTGTTTATTGGCTGTATCAGGCCACGTTGACGGGCGTCACCGGCAACGCCAGCCAATAGCGCATCCGCGCGCGTCCGGCCATGTCCGTTGGGCCGCCAGCGTCTTGCTGGCCGCGATGTCGATGGCCGCAGCGCGATGCGTCCCTGCGGATGGGCGAAGGCGCGTCGAACATGGGGTCTTTCGCGGGGTTGAACGGGGTGATTCGTCAGGCGCTCAGTGCACGCACTTCCAGGTACCCTGCTGCGGCTGCTGCCAGCCGCTTGTCGTTGGTCCAGAACTGGTCGCAGCCGGCGTCGATTGCGGCGGCAAGATGCAGGGCATCAGGCGTTTTCAACCGGTGGCTTGCACGCAGTGCGGTGGCGCGGTCAAACACCGGCCGTGTCAAAGCGATCAGGGTCAAGTCGGCCCTGGCGAAGAAGTCGTCATAGCGCTCCAGCAACTCGCGGTTGCCGGCGCGCAGAGGTGCCAGGCGGCATTCCATGCGTGTCAAGTCGCTGATGTGCAGCAAGGCGTTGGCGTCCAGCGAGGCCAGCCATTGCACCAGCGTTGCGGCCCAGGGGGCCACGTTCTCGACGCGGTAGATCGCCACGCAGCTATCCCAATAGATGGCTGCCATGTCAGTCCCAACTGGCGCGCTCTTCGGCAATTTGCGCTTCGATATCGTCAAGGCTGCGCGGCTGGCTCAGGGGCCTGGCGTCGAGCGCGGCAAAAAATTCGCGCAGCGACGCCATCGGCTGGGGATTTACTGCCGCCGCGTTGGCAGCCGTGCTGTCTGCCGCAACGACCACGGTCACCTCGGCCTCTCCCATGGGCGTGTCGGCCGGCAATTGCAGGTGCAGTTGCTGGCGCTCGTCGATCACCGCTTTGAGCTTGATGGTGTGCATGGTGGTTTGTCCTTACAGCCAGTGGCCCCGCAGGGCGTTGTTGACGCCTTCGGCGCGGCGTGGGGCGGTGTCGGCTTGCATCGCTGCATTCTGCGGCGCAGCCGTAGCCACGATTGGCAGGATTCACCGTCGCGGTCAGCGGCGACACCAAACAGCACACCTTCAGCGCGCCGCATGGCACCCAGGTCGTGAGGGCGTGCCAGTGTTGGCGCCTTCACCACCCGCCACCACTGCCGTATCAGCGCCTTGATCGGCGGTGTGCGCCACTGCGCCTGCTGGTCGGCATTGCCCAGAAAGGCCGGGGTGTTGAAGCTCAGGGTGTAGTGCAGGGTCAGCATGGCAAATCCATCATGGCAGCGGGTCTCAATGTCCAACAAATGACAGCGCCGCCACCGGCAGCGCCAGCCGGTAGCGCATCGGCGCACGCCCCTCACCCAGCACCCGGTACGGCGCAGCCGCCGCGCCCAAGGCGTTGCGCAGGGCTTGGTGCAGCTTGGATTTGCGCTCCAGAAACTGGCCCTTGTCCATACCGTGCCGGTAGCGGGCCGCACTGCGCCCGTCGTCGCCCAGGGCACCGCGCACGCGGCGGTATTCCAGCAGGTAGTCGGCGGCATGCCCGGCCAGCGGCACACCATCACGCGGGCAAACCACCCCTGGCAGGCCAGCCGCTGCACGGCGCGCAAACCAGGCCAGAAAAGCCATGTCGGCCGGCGCCAGCGGGATGCGCTGGCCGCCGGCCTGCACCCACTGGCCGGCCAGGTTCAACACCAGCCGGGGCGGCGCCCCGGCGGCCGGCGCCGCCGCCCCCCCGTGGGGCAAACCCGCCCCGCCCGCCCGCCAAGCCACGGGCCACCCCTGGCGCCGCC
>JANMKO010000764.1:0-4400 GCA_031372085.1 Betaproteobacteria bacterium | reverse complement strand
GCTTGATGCGCCGGGCGATGGCCGGCCAGGCGATCTGGCCATCGATGCGCTGCTGGGCCTGGGCGCAAGCCGGCCACCCAGCGGCGCGCTGGCCGACGCCGTGCGCCGGCTGAATGCCGGCCGCGCAGCGGTGCTGGCGGTCGATCTGCCCACCGGCCTGTGTGCTGACACGGGCCGGCGCCTGGGTGATATTGCCGTGCGGGCCCGGCACACGCTGGCGCTGCTGACGCTCAAGCCCGGCCTGTTCACCGCCCAGGGGCGCGACCACGCCGGCCGCGTCTGGCTTGATCGGCTGGGCGTGGCTAGCAAGCCATCCGCCATGCCCGGCACCCCCGCCGCCACCGCCCACCTGATCGGCCCTGAAACCCTGCGCACCCTGCTGCCCGGCCGCACCCACGCCCAACACAAAGGCAGGTTTGGCGATGTGCTGGTGCTGGGCGGCGCACCCGGCATGGCCGGGGCCGGCTGGCTGGCCGCCCGGGCCGCGCTGACCGCCGGGGCCGGCCGCGTCTACCTGGCCCGCCTGGACGGCGATGCAAGCCCTGACCCAACCCGGCCCGAGCTGATGGCGCGCAGCATGGCGGCCGCGCTGCAGGCCGGTTTTCTGGCGCACTGCACGGTGGTGTGTGGCTGCGGCGGCGGCGACGCGGTGCGCGCCGTGCTGCCGGCCGTGCTGGCCCATGCCGCCCGGCTGGTGCTGGACGCCGATGGGCTCAACGCCGTGGCCGCTGATCCACTGCTGCTGGCCGCGCTGCGGGCCCGCGCGGCCAGCGGCCAACCCAGCGTGTTGACCCCCCACCCGCTGGAGGCCGCCCGCCTGCTGGCCGGCAACGTGGCCGCCGTGCAGGCGGACCGGCTGGGCAGCGCCCAGACCCTGGCCGACCAGCTGCAAACGGTGCTGGTGCTCAAAGGCTCAGGCAGCGTGATCACTGCGCCCGGCCGCAGCCCGGCCATCAACCCCACCGGCAATGCCCGGCTGGGCACCGCCGGCAGTGGTGATGTGCTGGCCGGCTGGCTGGGTGGGTGGTGGGCCCAGGCCGGCAGCGATGCCGGGTTTGAGGCCGCCTGCGCCAGTGTCTGGCTGCACGGCCGGGCGGCCGAGCGCGGCGATGGCCGGCTGCCGCTGCGGGCCGCCGATCTGGTCGAGGCCATGGCCGCCGCACTGCCGACGGTCGATTGAGGCCCGTGCAGCGCCAGCGCGCCGCACGGCATCACCCCCACATCACCCCCACATCACCCCCCAGCACAGTGGCGCCCACGCAATACGTGGCGCCGCAACGGCCGGCGCCCACCGCCCCTGTCAGCGCTTGGCCCGCCCGCCGGCCGGCTTGGCGCCCCGGCGGGCCACCGGCGCGGCCCGTGCTGCGACCGCCTTTTTGCGCGCACCCTTGGCCGCCCGGTCGCGCGTTAAAACCTCTTTCAGCGCCTCACCGGCCGAGCCGCTGGCCGGGCTGCCGGTCGCCCCCTTGCGGTGGCGCACCACCAGCGCATCGGTTTCACCCTCGCGCACCAGCCGGAAGTCGATCTTGCGGCCGTCCAGATCCACCCGGCTCACCTGCACCCGCACCCGCGACCCCACCGCGTAGCGCACGCCGCTGCGCTCACCGCGCAACTCCTGCCGTGCCTCGTCAAAACGGAAGTACTCACCACCCAGCTCGGTGATGTGCACCAGGCCCTCGACATACAGCTCGTCGAGCACGATGAACAGCCCGAAGCTGGTGACCGCGCTCACCGTGCCGGCGTATTCCTCGCCCAGGTGGTCGCGCATGAAGCGGCATTTGAGCCAGGCCTCGACATCGCGTGAGGCCTCGTCGGCGCGCCGCTCATTGGCGCTGCAGTGCGCGCCGGCCGATTCCCACAGCCCGGCGTCCTGTGCGCTGGCCGGCACCTTGCCCGCCGCCTTGCCGCCCTTGCGCGACAGCTTGGGCGCCGGTGCCGCCGCCGAGGCGGCGGTCGTCTCGACCGCGCCGCCTGCCAGACCATACTTTTTGCCCAGCAGCAAGGCCTTGATCACCCGGTGCACCAGCAGATCGGGATAGCGCCGGATCGGGCTGGTGAAGTGGGCATAAGCCTCATAAGCCAGGCCAAAGTGGCCGGCATTGCTGGCGGTGTAAATCGCCTGCTGCATCGAGCGCAGCAGCATCGCGTGGATCTGCGCCGCGTCCACCCGGTCTTTGGTGGCCTGCGCGATGGCTTGCAGCTCACTCGGCTTGGGGTCATCGCTGAGGCTGAAACCCAGGCCCAGCGTGCGCAGGTAGTTTTGCAGGGTCAGGCGTTTTTCAGGCGTCGGGCCTTCGTGCACCCGGTACAGCGCCGGGTGTTTGTGGCTGTCGATGAACTCGGCCGCGCAGACATTGGCCGCCAGCATCGCCTCTTCGATCAGTTTGTGCGCCTCGGTGCGGGTGCGTGGCACGATTTTCTCGATCCGGCCGTTGTCGTCGCAGACGATCTGGGTTTCGGTGGTCTCAAAATCGATCGCACCCCGGCCGGCACGTTGCTTGAGCAGCGCCCGGTACACCTCATGCAGGTGGATCAGATCGGGCACGATGCCCTTGCGCCGCTGCGCCTCCACGCCCCGGGTATTGCCCAGGATGGCGGCCACCTCGGCATAGGTCAGCCGGGCATGGGAGCGGATCACCGCCGGGTAAAACTGGTAGGCACTGATGGCGCCGCCAGCGTCCACCAGCATGTCGCAGACCATGCTCAGCCGCTCTTCGTCGGGGTTCAGAGAGCACAGCCCGTTGCTGATCTTCTCGGGCAGCATCGGGATCACCCGGCGCGGAAAATACACCGACGTGGCGCGCTCATACGCATCGTCGTCCAGCGGCTCACCGGGCTTGACGTAGTGGCTGACATCGGCAATCGCCACGACCAGGCGCCAGCCGTCAAACGCCGTCTTGCCGCGGCCTTGCTTGAGCGGCTCACAGTAGACCGCATCGTCAAAATCGCGCGCGTCTTCACCGTCGATGGTGACCAGCGGCACATCGGTCAGGTCGATGCGGTGGCGCTTGTCGACGGGCCGCACCCGGTCAGGCAGCGCGGCGGCCTGCGCCAGCGCCTCGGCAGAGAACTGGTGCGGCACCTCAAACTTGCGCACCGCGATCTCAATCTCCATGCCGGGGTCGTCGATCTCGCCCAGCACCTCGGTGATGCGGCCCACCGGCTGCGAGAACATCGACGGCGGCTCGGTCAGCTCAATGGCCACCACCTGGCCCACGGCGGCATTGGCGGTGGCGTTTTTCGGGATCAGGATGTCCTGGCCGTAGCGCCGGTCTTCGGGGGCCACCAGCCAGACTCCGTTCTCGTGCAGCAAGCGGCCGATGATGGGCGATTTGCGACGCTCCACGATGTCGATCACCCGGCCCTCGGGCCGGCCTTTGCGGTCTGAGCGCACCACCCGCACGCGGATGCGGTCGCGGTGCAGCACCGAGCGCATTTCTTGCGGCGGCAGGTAGATGTCGGGCTCGCCGTCGTCGCGGCGCACAAAACCGTGGCCGTCGCGGTGGCCCAGCACCGTGCCCTCAACCTCCGTCAAAGGGGCGGCGGCGGACACATCGGCGGTAGCGATTGCGTCGTTTTTTATGATGCTATACTCCATTTTTGAAGTTTTTCCTGAACAGATTGCCCAGATGGCGGAATTGGTAGACGCACTAGTTTCAGGTACTAGCGCTTAGCGGCGTGGAGGTTCGAGTCCTCTTCTGGGCACCAAGAATGGTCAAAGGCCAGCATGAAAATGCTGGCCTTTTTTGTTGGCCGCTTGACGAACCAAAACCCGCTCGCGGCTCCGTCAAACCGAGAACTTCTTCGCCAGCCCATCGGGCCGCAGATTGTCGTAATCCTCAAACGGCTGGTGGATCCACGGGCTGGTGGGCAGCATTTCCACATGGTAGTCGGGCATGTGGCTGGACACGCCCTTGACCCAGATCACCGCGCTGCGCAGCTCGGTGATCGACGGCACACCGCGCAGCCGCTCGACCACCGCCTTCAGCGTGACGCCTGAATCCGACAGGTCATCGACCAGCAGCACCCGGCCCGCCAGCTCACCTTTGGGCATGGTGATGTACTTGGCCAGGTCGAGCCGGCCCTGGATGGTGCCGGCGTCGGCCCGGTACGAGCTGGTGGACATGATGGCCAGCGGCTTGTCAAACACCCGCGACAGCACATCACCGGGCCGCATGCCGCCGCGCGCCAGGCACAGGATCTGGTCAAACGCCCAGCCCGAATGGGCCACCTTCAGTGCCAGCCGCTCGATCAGCATGTGGTACTCGTCCCAGCTCACGTACAGGTGTTTGCCGTCATCGGTCAGCATGGGGTGGGTCCTTGGGTTCGAGGGGCGTCAGCGGGCGTCACGCCTGGTAGGGATGGCGCAGCAGGATGGTGTGGTCGCGGTCGGGGCCGGT
>JANMKO010000722.1:0-15713 GCA_031372085.1 Betaproteobacteria bacterium | reverse complement strand
GGCTTGTCCTGGCTTTGCGTCCGATCTTGCGACACCTGGTGCCCCGCCGAAGATCCGGGAAAACCGCAGTCATCGGCAGCACGCCTTGAAAAATCAAGGGCTTGGCCCAGACTGGGCTGCGCAGGCGTGAAAGGCACGGCGGTTGCATAGGTGTCTGCACACAAGCAGGCGCGCCGATGCGCCTGGCAATGCAGTTCGACCGTCAGGAGACGACCCATGAAAGCCGCAGTGCTGCACCAGTACGACGAGACGCTCAGCAGCGCCGCCTTCGTGCAATACGAAGACGTGCCCGACCCGAAGATCGAGAGCCCGACCGATGTCATCGTGCGCATTGGCGGGGCCGGCGTCTGCCGCACCGACCTGCATGTGGTGGAGGGCATCTGGCGCAACACGGTTGAGATCAAGCTGCCGTACATCATGGGCCACGAGAACGCGGGCTGGGTTGAGGCGATGGGGTCGGCGGTGACCGGCGTGAAGATCGGCGACGCGGTGATCTGCCACCCGTTGGTGACCAGCGGCCATTGCCTGGCCTGCCGCCGTGGCGACGACATGCATGCCGAGGAGAGCCGCTTCCCCGGCATCAATGCCGACGGCGGCTATGCCGAGTACCTGCGCACCGGCCAGCGCTCGCTGATCAAATTGCCCAAGACGCTGGCCCCCAAGGACGTGGCGCCCTTTACCGACGCCGGCCTGACCGCCTACCGCGCCGCCAAGAAAGCCTCGCGCCACCTGCTGCCGGGCGAGTACGCGGTGGTGATCGGCGCCGGCGGTCTGGGCCATATCGGCATCCAGGTGCTGGCCGCACTCTGTGCGGCCGAGATCATCATCGTCGACCGGTCTGACACCGCCCTGCAGTTGGCCAAAGAATGCGGTGCCCACCACATGGTCAAGGCCGACGGCAACGAGCTCGACCGTGTGCTTGAGCTGACTGGCGGCAAGGGCGCCCAGGCCGTGATCGACTTTGTTGGCGAGGGCGACGCGGTGGCCAAAGGCCTGGCGATGACGCGTAACGCCGGCGTCTACTACATCGTTGGCTACGGCGGCAAGATCGAGTTGCCGACGATGGACATGGTGACCAGTGAAAAGAGCATCGTCGGCAACCTGGTGGGCACCTACCCCGAATTGGTCGAGCTGATGGCCCTGGCCGACCGTGGGCTGGTTCACCTGGCCACCCGTGAGTACAAGCTGAAAGACGCCAACCAGGCGCTGCTAGACCTGCATCACGGCAAGATCAAGGGCCGTGCGGTGCTGATCCCGTGACAACCTGATTTGCGGATCGACCGGTCGTCCGCTGCGCTGGTTCTGTCAGCGCAGCGCTTTTGTTGGTGCAGAGGATTCAGATGGCTCTCATTCCCGTGACGGTACTCACCGGCTTTCTTGGTGCCGGCAAAACCACATTGCTCAATCGCCTGCTGCGCGGCGCCGCGGGCAAGCGCTATGCGGTGATCGTCAATGAATACGGTGAGCTTGGCATCGACGGCGCGCTGGTGGTGGGCGCCGAGGAAGAGGTCTATGAGCTCAACAACGGCTGCGTCTGCTGCAAACTGCGCGGTGATCTGATCCGCGTGGTCAGCAGCCTGGTGCGGCGCCCCGGCGGCTTTGACGGCATCTTGATCGAAACCACCGGCCTGGCCGACCCGGCGCCGGTGGTGCAGACCTTCTACTTCGATGACCTGCTGCGCCAGCACACCCGGCTGGACAGCGTGATCTGCGTGGCCGACGCGCGCCACCTGCCCGGGCAATTGCGCGACATGCCCGAGGCCGGCGCGCAGTTGGCGCAGGCCGATCTGGTGCTGTTGAACAAGGCCGATCTGGCCGATGCCACGCAACTGCAAGCGGCCGAGCAGGCGGTGCAACAGATCAACCCGACTGCCGAGCTGTTGCAATCGGTGCATGGCGACATCCCGCTGGCGCAGTTGCTTGACCGAGCTGCGTTTGACATCCACCGGCTGCGCCTGCCGGCGGCGCGGCTGGGTGCGGCCAACAGCGGGCCCCGGTCCCATGTCTACCGCCCACCCGATGCCGGCCGCCACAGCAGCGGTGTGGCCAGTGTGGCCATCCACTTGGCACAGCCGCTGGCACGCAGCCGGTTCATGCCGTGGTTGCAGCGCCTGGTCACCGAGCGCGGCGCCGATCTGTTGCGCGCCAAAGGCATCCTCCACTTCGACGGCCAGGACCGCCGGTTTGTCTTTCAGGCGGTGCACATGACGGTGGACAGCGATTTTGACCGCCCCTGGGCACCGGATGAGGCGCGTGAGTCGCGGCTGGTTTTTATCGGCCGCAACCTGGATGCAGACGAGCTGCGCAGCGACCTGGTGCACTGCCTGGCCGATGCGCTGGAAGTGGCGGCATGAACGCGCCACCGTCGCTGCTGGAGTTGTTGGGTGCGTCCTGGGAATCGGCCGCGCCGGTGGTCGCCCTGGCCTGGAATGCACGCGGCAACGCGGTGGCCTTCGCCCAGGGCGACGGGCACCTGGCCGTGGCCGATGCCAACTGGGCGCGCGGCCCACGCATCGAGCCCAAGCCGGGGGGCGGTGTGGCGGTGGTGGCGGCCGAGGCGCCGGCCACACGCCCGGTGCGTGCCAGTTGCCATCAAGGCAGTTGTTTGTGCATTGCCGCCGATGCCAGCGGCGGCTTTCTCACCGGCGGTGATGACGGCCGGGTGGTGCAGGTGCCACGCACCGGCAATCCGGTGGTGTTGGATCGGCTGGCCGCGCCTGACGGCCTGCCCGTCGGTTGGATCGACGCGCTGGCCTGCAACCAGGCGGGGGTGCGTGTGCATGCCAGCGGGCGCGCCGTGCACCGCACCACCTCATCGGGCACCGACACGATTGAACTGCCGGCACCGGCCACCGCGCTGGGCTTCAGCCCCGACGGGCGCGTGCTGGCAGTGGCGCACAGCGGCGGCGTCACGCTCTGGCCCAACACCGGCCTGCCTCGGCAGCTGGCCTGGCGCGGCTACCACCGTGCGCTGGCCTGGAGCCCCGACGGCCGCTACCTGGTCACCGGCATGCAAGAGAACGCGCTGCACGGCTGGCGCATCGCCGACGGCGGTGACATCGAGATGGGCGGCTACCCCGGGCAACCGCTGTCGCTGTCGTTCGCCCACGACGGGCGCTACCTGGCCACCAGCGGCGGCACCCGGCCGGTGTGCTGGGGCTTTGATCCGCCCGGCGCAGCCCAGCAACCGGTCGAGTGCGGCATCCCCAGCAAAACGCCGGTGAGCTGCGTCAGTTGCCATCCCCGCCAATCGCTGATCGCCGCGGGCTACCACAACGGCGCGGTGTTGCTGTGCCGCCCCGGCAGCGATGAGGGGCTGTTCATCAAGGGCTCGGGCGGTGGCGCGGTGAACGCGCTGGCCTGGTCGGGTGACGGCAGCCGCCTGGCCTTCGGCACGCAAGACGGCGTGTTTGGCTGGGTGGGTCTGCCAGACGCCTTGTTTGCCGCGCGCAGCCCGGCGCCGGCCCCTTCTCCATCCCAAAGTCAGGCCATGCCATGAACAACGACGAAGCCGCCAGCAAAGATGTGTTCTTCAAGCAACTAGCGGGTATCGCCAACGAGATGACCGCTGCTCACGGCAAAGACTTTGCGATGGGCGCTCTCGTTCTCGCGGCGCGCTTTCTTGCCGAAGGCGAAGCCCGTGAGCGCGCAGCGGCGTCGGGCGGTCTTGGCCCCACCAGCGTCACCCCGCTGGCGTCCTGATCCACCACCCCGGGGGCCAGCCAGGCAACGGGCCGCTGCGCCTATCCAGTGGCGCAGCGGCACGGCCCTGCCCGCATGCAGCGCACACGGCCAGGCACCGGCCAGGATGGCCGGCCGGGCATTGATCACGCGGGGCTGAAACACGGCCAAGACCCATCCCGGTTCGTGGCACGCAGGTGGCTGAACTGTGGGTTGTTTGCCTGAACCAAGGCGTCCCACGATCGGACGCCGCAACCCGAGAAACCGTCCCAGAACACGACGCCCACACGGCACTTGACGGGACACAAATCTCCGGTCACCGGGCACCGGCAACGGCGCCTAAGGATTTGGAGCGATGGCATGCGAATAGCTTTAGAAGAAACGGGGCGCAAGCCCTCGCACGCAGGGGACTGGGCGAACCCATCGTCACTGCCTCGGCGGTTTGTTTCAACCGCGTTACAGGACACACCAAGGAGAGTTCCATGTCTGTAGGTTTGACACTCAACAAGATCACCGCCCAAAAGGGGATCAACATCGGCGAGGCGACACGTCGCATCGCCGATCTCGGCTGGCAGCCGAGCTATGTGCAAGAGGCGATGACCTTCCCGACCGATTACAAGATCGGCAAGGCACCGCGCGACCCGATGAAGCAGGTGCTGCGCTCCTACTTCCCGATGCAGGAGGAAAAAGACAACCGCGTCTATGGCGCACTCGACGCCGCCCTGCGCGGTGACATGTTCCGCAATACCCAGCCACGCTGGGTGGAGTGGATGAAGCTGTTTCTGGCCATCATTCCCTTCCCTGAGATTTCAGCTGCACGCTCGATGGCGATGGTCGCCCGCCTGGCCCCGGGCGAAGAGCTGCGCACCGGCTTCACCATGCAGATGGTCGACGAGTTCCGCCACTCCACGATTCAGATGAACCTGAAAAAGTGGTACATGGAGAACTACATCGACCCGGCCGGTTTCGACATCACCGAGGCCGCGTTCGGCAAGTGCTACGCCACCACCATCGGCCGCCAGTTTGCCGAAGGGTTCTTGACCGGTGACGCCATCACCGCCGCCAACATCTACTTGACGGTGGTGGCTGAAACCGCCTTCACCAACACCCTGTTCGTGGCCATGCCGTCCGAGGCTGCGCGCAATGGCGACTACGCCTTGTCCACGGTGTTTCTGTCGGTGCAATCAGACGAATCGCGCCACATCGGCAACGGCCACTCGCTGTTGATGTCGCTGGTCAATGACCCCAGCAATCACCTGCTGCTGGAGCGTGACATTCGTTATGCCTTCTGGCAGAACCATGCCATCGTCGATGCGGCCATCGGCACCTTTGTCGAGTACGGCACCACTGACCGCGACAAGAACAAAGAGTCTTACGCTGAACCGTGGCACCGCTGGATCTACGAAGACTACTACCGCACCTACATGCTGCCGCTTGAGAAGTACGGCGTGAAGATCCACCACGACGACGTGGGCGCGGCCTGGGACCGGATCGTCAAGAAGAACTACATCCACAAGACCGCACAGTTCTTCTCGGTCGGCTGGCCGGTGAACTTCTGGCGCATCGAAGCCCAGACCGAGAAAGACTTCGACTGGTTTGAGCACAAATACCCGGGCTGGTACGCTGAATTTGGCGACTACTGGAAGTGGTATGAGCGCAAGAGCGTGCCAGGCCAGACCAACATCCTGTTCGACCAGGAAAACGGCTACGCCTATCCGCACCGCTGCTGGAGCTGCATGGTGCCCGCGCTGATCCGCGTAGACTTCTGCTACGACGAGGTGGACGGCAAAGTATTCACCTACTGCTCAGAGGTTTGTCGCTGGACCCACAAGGTGGCTTTTGCTGCCGAGTATGAAGGCCGCGCCACCCCGGCGATGGGACGCTTCAGCGGGCGCCGCGAATGGGAAGACTGCTACCACGGCTGGGACTTGGCCGACGCCATCAAAGACCTGGGCTTTGTTCGTCCCGACGGCAAGACGCTGATCTCACAACCGCACCTGCGCTTCGATGACAAGCACATGTGGACGCTGGATCACGTCAAGGGCCACACGCTGGGCAGCCCGCTGATCGGCTTCCGTGCGCTCACGCCTGAGGGGCGCGAGGCGGCAGCCATCGAGTACCGCAAGGGCTTCAAGATCAATCCGATCTAAAGCAAGCGCAGTCCGCCACCGCTGGCCCGCAAGGGTCGTCGGTGGCGGCCATCAACGGCAAAAAAAGAGGATAGTCATGTCGGGAAAGCGGGTGCACACGGTGCGCTTCGAGCCGGTGGGCGTGGAGCTGGAAGTTGAGGAGGGCGAGTGGGTGCTTGATGCGGCCTTCCGCCAGGGCATCGCCGTGCCGCATGGTTGCCGCGAGGGCCAATGCAGCAGTTGCAAATGCATTCTTCTGGACGGCGACGCCGAGGTAGAGAACTACTCCACCTTTGCGCTGCCCGACTATGAGCGTGACACCGGGCACATCCTGCTGTGCCGCAGCTATGCGTTCAGCGACCTGACGATCGAGCTGTTGAACTTCGACGAGGAGTTGATGCGCCGGGCCATTGCGGTGAAGTCGCTCGACGGGGTGCTCAGCGCGGTGACCCAACTGACCCATGACACCCGGCTGCTTGAGGTGCAGCTTGAGAAGCCGCTGAAGTTCTGGGCCGGCCAGTATGTGGAGATCAGCGCGCCGGGGGCGGACATGGTCACGACAGTGACCCGCTCGTACTCGATGGCCAGCACGATGCGCACGCCTTCGACGTTGCAATTCATCATCCGCAAGTATCCCGATGGCGCTTTCTCGTCGCTGGTCGACACGTCGCTTGCGCCGGGCACTGCACTGCAGATCAAGGGGCCGTTCGGCAGTTGTTTCCGCCGTGACGGCCGGGCCGGGCCGATGGTACTGGTCGGTGGCGGCTCGGGCATGTCACCGCTGTGGGCCATTTTGCAAGACCACATTGAAAGTGGTGAGCAGCGGCCGATCCGGTTTTTCTACGGTGCGCGCACCCGCAAGGACCTGTTCTTTCTCGATGAGTTTGCGGCTGTCGCGGCACGCTTGACTGACTTTGAATTCATTCCGGTGCTGTCGCAGGCCACGCCGGAGGATGCCTGGCAAGGCGAAACCGGGTTTGTGCATGACGCGGTGGAACGCATCCTGCGCACACAACGGCTGCCGGGCGAAATCGATGCCTACACCTGTGGGCCACCGCCCATGATCGACGCCGTGTTGCCCGTGCTGCAGCGCCTGGGCGTGGCGCTCGATTGCACCCATGTTGACAAGTTCACCCCGGCAAGCGCGAGCACGCCGAATCTAGTTCACTGACACCTGAGGAGACCCGCATGACCACAGCCACCCCTGACTATGTCCCCGTGAATTCTGGCGCTGCCGGCGCTGCAAAATTTTCTGGCTCCGACAGCCGCAAGTACAACTACTTCACGCCCAAAGGCCGCAAGGCCACGCACTACGAGGACATGACGCTCGACGTGCAGCCCGACCCGAAGCGCTATTTGCTGCAAGACTGGATCATCAACTTCGCCGACGGCACACCCACCTACTCCGAGAAGTGGACGGCAGCGAAATCGACTGACTGGCATGCCTACCGCGCGGTGGACGAAGAATGGGAGCGCACCCACTACCAGCGCCAGTCCACCATTTGCGGGATGATCGCGCAGGCGGTTGAGAACGGCCGCCGCTCGGGCGCTCCGACACGCTTCGACAAGGCGTGGGTCAAGGTGCTGGAGAAGCATCTGGGTGCCTACAAGCATGCCGAGTTTGGCCTGGGCACTTCGCTGATGCAGGCCCAACGCTACGGCTACACCCAGATGGTCAACTCGACGATCTTGACCAATTCGTCGTACAAGTTCCGTTTTGCACAAGACCTGACCTTGTACCTGGGTGACATCGGACTGGACATCCCCGGCTTCGACGCCGAGATCGGCAAGCAGCAATGGCTTGATGATCCGATCTGGCAACCCACCCGGCTGCTCGTCGAAACCATCGGTGGCGCCACCGATTACCTGGAAAAGTACTTTGCCATCAACGTCGTTTTCGAGCCACTGGTGGGTGAGCTGTTCCGCAGCGGTTTTGTGATGCAGGCGGCTGCCTCACAAAACGACTTCATGACGCCCACCGTCGTCTCGTCGGCCGAAGGCGACTACCAGCGCAATCTGGCCAATACGATTGAGTTGCTGCACATGCTGGTCAGTGACCCCGCGCACTCAGCGCACAACACCGTCTTGTTCAATGGCTGGATGCAAAGCTACAGCGATTTGGCCGTGACGGCGGCCAAGAATCTGCAACCGATCTGGTCATTGCCGCACGCCAAGGTGGCGAACTTCAGCGATGCCTTTGCCAATGCCGTTGACCGCATGCAAAACATCTGCAACCAGGTCGGCCTCAAGCTGCCCGCGTCGATCACCGTCTGAACCCCACATCCCGAGGAACCCCCATGTCTGACCACACCGGCAACATCTTCAAATCCTTCAAAAACCTGGAGTTCAAAGGCACCGTCTCGCATGAGTGCGGGGTGACGATGAACGACAGCGTCGAGGCCCGTGCCATCGCCGAGCTGATGGCCACCAAGCCCGGCATCACCGTCACCTACATGCCGTCGATGATCCGCATCGACGGCGAAGGCAAAATCGAGTTCCGGATGGACGAAATCGCCGAAGAACTGGGTCGCGAAATGACGCCCCAGTTGTTTGAGATTTCAACCTCGACCCACTACGGCCGCATGGTGACGGTGGATGAGAATACAGTGGTGTTGTTTGGCGACATGAACGCCGCGATGGCTTACGTGGCTTACGCCTGAGGACCGCCCACCATGTTCAAAACCGCATCCGGCGAAGAGATCTTCGTCATTGATGGTCACGTGCACAACTGGAATGCCACCAAGGCAAACCAGAAGAACATGCACGGTGAGCAGTTCATCAATTGCTTTTACGCCTACCACTCGTTTCTCAGCCCGAAAGACCAGCTGTGGACACGCGAGAAGTTTGACCAGTACGGTGGTGACCAGCTCTACCAGGACCTGTTTGTTGACGGCCCTGACGACATGGCCATCTTCCAGCCGACTTACCTGAAAGATTTTTACGTCGACGGCTTCAATACGACCGAGCAGAACGCGGTGCTCAAGGCCAAGCACCCCAACCGTTTTATCTTGAACGGTGCTTTTGATCCGCGCGATGAGGCGGCCGGCCTGGCCGCTTTTGAAGAGCTGGTGGCCACCCACCAACTCAAGGGCGTCAAGCTCTACACGGCCGAGTGGAAGGGCGCCAGCCGCGGTTACAAGTTGAGCGACCCGTGGGCCGAGAAGTACCTGGCGCTGGCTGAAAAGCTGGGTGTCAAGAACATCCACGTGCACAAGGGTCCGACCATTTTGCCGCTGGACCGTGACGCCTTTGATGTGGCTGATATCGACATTGCCGCAACCAACTTCCAGGGCCTGAATTTCATCGTCGAACATTGCGGCCTGCCCCGGCTGGACGACTTCTGCTGGATCGCCACCCAAGAGACCAACGTCTACGGCGGCTTGGCCGTGGCCTTGCCTTTCATCCAGAAACAGCCGAAGTATTTTGCCCATGTGCTGTCTCAGCTGCTGATGTGGCTGGGGCCGGACAAGCTGCTGTACGGCAGCGATTACGGCATCTGGACGCCCGATTGGTTGGTCAAAGCCTTCATGGCCTTTGAGCTGCCCGAGGACATTGCCAAGGAGACTGGTGCCGTGCTCGATCTGGAGGCCAAGAAAAAGATTCTTGGCTTGAATGCGGCCAAGCTCTACGGCATTGACATCGAAGCCCAAAAACGCTTGCTCGCGCTGGAGCAGGTTGCGCCGCGGGAGCCCAGCAGCAACATCACGCTGCAACAGGTCGCTGAGGCGACCTGAAATGGCCGCCGACCGCGTCAAACGAGACGTACACGCTGACCTCGCCGAGCAGGTGCAAGCCTGCCTGGCAACGGTGGTAGACCCGGAACTTGACGAGTCGGTGACCGAACTTGGCTTCATCACCGAAGTCGAGTTGCTTGCCCAAGGTGAGGTGCGCATCGGTTTTCGGTTGCCGACTTACTGGTGCGCTGCCAACTTTGCCTTCTTGATGGCCGACGACATGCGGCGCGCGGTGCAGGCGCTGCCTTGGGTCACCCGGGTTCAGGTGCAGTTGCATGACCACATGTATGCCGAGGCCATCAACCAGGGCGTGAGCGATGGCGCCGGCTTTCAGGCTGCCTTTGGCACGGCCGCCGAGGGCGGGCTGGATGCGCTGCGCCGGACCTTCGAGTTGAAGGCATTCCAACGCCGGCAAGAGGCGCTGTTGCAGCACCTGCTCGATGCCGGTCATCTGCCCACCACGCTGGTGGCGATTGAGTTGCCCGCGCTTGCGCAGTGGCCGCTGGATGCAGTGGGCGAGCGCCTGCTTGAGCGCTATATTGAACGGCGTGCGCTGGCTGGCGGCGGCGCACTGGCCTTTGTCAACACCGAAGGCCGACCGATTGCGGCGGATGCGCTGGCCGGACACTTGCGAGACCTGCGCCCGGTCGGCATCAATGCTGAATTCAACGGCGCGCTGTGCCGCGGACTGCTGGCCGTGCGCGACAACGATGCCGCTGTGCATAAGATTCACATCGTGAGGCGCCCGCAAGTTGCGGACGCGCTCTGAACTCCAACCCAACGAGGCAACCCCCATGGCCAACATCATGTTGCACGACGACGAGGCCCGCCAGGCACTCGGCCGCGGCGTCGCCAAAATGGCGCGCGCGGTGCGCGGCACCCTTGGCCCACGCGGCATGAACGCCATCATCGACCGCCCGATCGGTACGCCGATGATCTCGCGCGACGGTGCCAGCATCGCCGCCGAGATCGAGCTTGAAGACCCTTTTGAGAACATGGGCGCACAGGTGCTGCGCGAGGTCTCCAAGCAGACCAACCAGGTCGCCGGTGACGGCACCACCACCGCCACTGTGCTGGCGGATGCGCTGGTTCAGGACGGTCTGGCCTGCTTGGCCAAAGGCGCCAATCCGGTCGAATTGGTCGAGGGGCTGGAGCTGGCGGTCGCTGAGGTGATCGCCGCGCTCAAGCGCAGCGCCCGCCCGCTGAGCGGCGGCGCTGAATTGCGTGCGGTGGCGATGGTGGCGGCCAACGACGACCCGACCGGGCTGCTGGTGGCCGAGGCACTGGAGCGGGTGGGCGCCGATGGCATCGTCGATGTCGACTACGGCAGCACGGTAGAAACCCAGCTCGACATCGTCGATGGCATGGCGTTTGACCGGGGCTATCTGTCGCACCACATGATCACCGACGTCGAGAAGATGCAGGTGGTGCTGGACAACCCCTACATCCTGCTCACTGACCAGCGCATGCTGACCCAGGAAGAACTGGGCGCCGTCATCACGCTGGTGGCTGACTCGAAACGGCCGCTGCTGGTGATCGCCGAAGAAGTGGCACCGGTGTGTGTGATCGGCCTGCTGAGCTGGCGTGACAAAGGTGGCCCGCCGGTGGCGGCCATCCATCCGCCTGAGTACGGGCACTGGCGCAAGGCCGCGCTTGAGGACCTGGCCATCCTCACGGGCGGGCGGGTGATTGCGCGCGATCTGGGGGGCACTCTGGTTGGCGTGCAGTTGCGCGATCTGGGGCAGGCGCGGCAGGTGCGCATCTCGTCCAACCAAACCGTGGTGACCGCCGGCAATGGCGACCCGGCCTTGATCTCGGCCCGCCGGGTGCAGGTGGCGCGCCAACATGAGCTGGCGCCCGAGAACATCGAGCGCGACAAGATCAAAGAGCGTCTGGCCAAACTGTCTGGCGGCACCGCCATCTTGCTGGCCGGCGGCGCCACACCAGTGGAGCAAAAGCGCCGGCTGCACCTGATCGAAGACGCGATCAACGCTGCGCGCGCGGCCATTGCCGAGGGCGTGGTGCCCGGCGGTGGGCTGGCACTGTTGCGGGTGGCCAGTGAGCTTGATGCGCTGGCGTCGCGCACCGAAGGCCATGTGCAGCAGGGCGTCAAACTTCTGCAGCGGGCCTTGCAGCAACCGTTGCACCACATCGCCGCCAACTGTGGGCTGGATCCGGTGGCCACGCTGCGCAAGACGCTCGATGCCAAGGCAGGGGTCGGTCTGGATGCACGCAGCGGGCGTTTTGTCGATCTCGTGGGTGCCGGCATCATCGATCCGGTGATGGTGAGCTACAGCGCGGTGCGCAATGCCGCGTCGGTGGCCGGGCTGATCCTGACCACGCAGACGCTGATCGCCAAAAAGCCCGACTACATCGACATCACGTCGGGTCCGGCCACCGGTGGTGGGGCTGAGCGGCTGGGTCGGCAATGAGCACCAAGCGTTGGCATTTCAGGCGTTTGCTGGGGTTTTTGATCACCGGCTCGGGCCTGGCGTTGATGATTGGCCAGACGCTGCAGCTGGTGCTGTGATGATCTGCTGCATGGGCAGCCTGCCGTGACCAACCTTGAACTGAGCGTGGACATGCGCGCGCCGGGACGCTGGCGCGCTTTGCGCTTTTGCGGCCCGGCCGTCATGGTCAGCGTGGGCTATATGGACCCGGGCAATTGGGCCACCAACCTGGAAGGGGGCGCGCGCTTCGGCTACCAGCTGATGTGGGTGCTGTTGGCGTCCAACCTGATCGCGATGGTGCTGCAAAGCCTGGCCGCGCGGCTGGGCATCGCTGGCCAGCTTGACTTGGCACAGGCCTGCAGAAAGCACTACGCAAGGCCGGTGGTGCTGGCCTTGTGGGTGTTGTGTGAGACCGCCATCGTGTCCTGCAACCTGGCTGAGCTGTTGGGCAGCGCCATCGCGCTGAACCTGCTGTTTGGCATCCCGCTGGCCTGGGGTGCGCTGATCACCGGGGTCGATGTGATGCTGATCATCCTGTTGCAGCGCCATGGCATCCGCAAGCTTGAAGCCCTGGTGGCCACCCTGGTCATGACGATCGGCGCTTGCCTGGCTTACGAAATGCTGCTGGCGCGGCCGGTTTGGGCCGACGTGGCAGCCGGTTTTGTGCCGCGCCTGGACAGCGCCAGCCTGATGGTGGCCATCGGCATCATTGGCGCCACCGTGATGCCGCACAACCTGTACCTGCATTCGTCGCTGGTGCAAACGCGGCACATCCACAACCACAATGCTGCCAAAGCCGAGGCCATGCGCTACAACCTGGTCGACACCGTGGGGGCGTTGACGGTGGCGTTTTTTATCAACGCGGCGATCCTGGCGTTGTCCGCCTCAACGTTTTTTGCGCACGGCGTGGTCGTCACCGAGCTGCGCCAGGCCCATGAACTGCTGACACCGGCGCTGGGCACGGTACTGGCCTCCACGGTGTTTGCGGTGGCGCTGCTGATTGCCGGGCAAAGCTCCACCATCACCGGCACGCTGGCCGGCCAGGTGGTGATGGAGGGCTTTGTGCGGCTGCGCATGAGCCCCGTCAAGCGCCAACTGTTCACCCGTGCGTTGGCCATCGTGCCAGCGGTGGCGGTGCTGTTTCACTCGGGCGATGCCGGCGTGCTGCAGTTGCTGGTGTTGAGCCAGGTGGTGCTGAGCTTGCAACTGCCGTTTGCCATCGTGCCGCTGATCCGCTTCACCAGCGCACACCGCGTCATGGGCGTTTTTGTCAGCCCGGTCTGGTTGCGGTGCCTGGCCAGTGCGGCCGCACTGCTGATCGTTGCCTTGAATGTTTGGCTGGTGCTTCAGGCGCTGGCACCAGCCGGCACGGGCATCGGCAAATGGGTCGTCGGCCTGCTGGCGGTGCTGTGTTGCAGCTTGTTGGCCTGGGTGGCCATGGCACCACTGCGCTTCACGCCGCAATGTTCGCCACCAGACACCAATCGATAGATAATCCTGGCTTCGAAAAGACCGTAATTGTTGTGTGCACTGGCCATGTTGGACGGCCAGCTTATTTGACGATGGCAATGCCAGCCGTGCGCTACGGGCACGGTGCGGGGCATTGAAGGAGACATCCATCCATCCGAACCACACCCAGGGTGGGCCGCTGGCCGCCCGCGCCGTTGGCTGCTTGCCCACTCCCGTGACCGATCCGGCCGCTGAGCGCCAGGTCATGGTGGCCTGGGAGAACTTTGTCACCGGCGCGCCGTTGGCGACCACGGCGGTGTCCAAGCTGGTGCTGTCGTCATGGCAGCGCAGCTTGCGCGCCGGTGTTGAGCCCGGCACCCAGCTGGCGCCGCTGGTCTGCGGCGGTGACGCGCTGGAACTGCTGCGCCGCAACAACCGCGATTTGTTGTGGGCCGCGCAGGGCTTGTTCGTCACGTCGGCCCATCTGCTGGCCACGTCCGGCTCAATCATGTTGCTGACTGACCCCAATGGTGTGGTGCTTGAAGTGGCCGGCGACATGCGCACCCTTGAGGCGGCTCAGCAGGTGCACCTGATCGAGGGCGGCCACTGGCATGAGAGCGTGGTCGGCACCAATGGCATCGGCACGGCGCTGGCCATGCGCCAGCCGGTGCAGGTGCATGCGTCTGAGCACTTCGGCCAGGGCATCAAGCGCTGGACCTGCGCCGCCTCGCCGGTGTTCTTCCCGGGTACCGAGCAAATCCTCGGCGTGATCGACATTTCCGGGCCGCCGTCCACCTACCAGCGCGGCAATCTGGTGCTGGCGCTGGCCGCTGCCCGCCAGATGGAGGCCGTGCTGGCCGAGCGCACCAGCCGCGAACATGTGCAGTTGCTTGAGGCCAGCATGAAGTTCAGCGCCTCCAGCAGCACCGCCGCGATGCTGGTGATTGATCGCAATGCCAAGCTGATCCACATCAGCGGCCACCTGCCCGGCCTGGAGTGGCGCCTGGGCACCTGCCTGCCGGGCCTTGAGGCCGGGCGTGACGCGCAAGAGTGGGCGCGCCACCTGCCACAAGCACTGCGTCCGGAGTGGTTGCACCCGGTCCGGGTCAACAGCCTGGCCATCGGCGCCTTGCTGGTGATGCCCAAGCACCTGCCCAGCGCGACGCCAACGGTACGGCCAGCGGCGGCGGTTGTCGGCCAACCCGGTGGCAACTCAGAGATCGACCCGTCGCGCAGCGACTTCGGCAACTTGCTGGGCCACAGCCGGGTCTTGCGCGCCGCCATCGACCGGGCACGGCTGCTCAGCGGGCGGCGCGTGGCGGTGCTGGTCCAGGGTGAGACAGGGGTTGGCAAAGAGCTGTTTGCACGCGCCATCCACGGCGATGAAGCGCGCAGCGGCCCGTTCATCACCTTCAACTGCGGCGCCACGTCCCGAGAACTGATCGGCAGTGAGCTGTTTGGCCATGTGCGTGGCGCTTACACCGGTGCCACGAACGAGGGCCGTGCCGGCCGGTTTGAGCTGGCGCACGGCGGCACGCTGTGCCTGGACGAGCTGGGTGAGCTGCCGCTCGACCTGCAACCCGTGCTGCTGCGCTGCCTGGAAGAGGGGGTGGTTTGCCGGCTCGGTGAAGCCAAGCCGCGCCGCGTTGATGTGCGCTTGCTGGCCATGACCAACCGCGACCTGCTCAAAGAGGTCGAGGCCGGGCGCTTCCGCCGCGATCTGTACCACCGCATCAGCGTCACCTGTATCCGGGTGCCGCCGCTGCGCGAGCGCGAATCCGATATCGAGTTGCTGACGGCGCACTTCAACCGCAGCCTGGCGGCCCAGCACCGCACCGCCAGCCG
The DNA here is from genome assembly GCA_031372085.1 of Betaproteobacteria bacterium. GTDB lineage: Bacteria > Pseudomonadota > Gammaproteobacteria > Burkholderiales > Burkholderiaceae_C > Pseudaquabacterium. Next base: position 425 of record JANMKO010000722.1, on the reverse strand, counting down.
AACTTTCGGCAGCGACGTGATGGCCCTGCTGCGCGCCTATGCCTGGCCCGGCAATGTGCGCGAGTTGCGCAATGTGGTGGAGGGCCTGCTGCTGACCTCCAATGACCAGGTGGTGCGCTGCGACGAGTTGCCCGATGAGCTGCGCGCGGCGGTGGCCGACTGCGCCGGTGTGGCGCCCACGGTGGCCGCCACCCGGCTGGAGGACGCCGAGCGGCTGGCCATCGTGCGGGCGGTGAAAAACATGCACGGCAACCTGGCCCAGGCCGCGCGTGTGCTGGGCATCTCGCGCAGCACCTTGTACCGCAAGGTCGAGCGCTACCAGCTTGAGGGCATCGTCCGGCTCGACGACACGCTCGACTGGGCGGGCAACACGGCGTCGTGAGGGGCGCGGCCCGGTGCCCTGTGCCGGCCGGTAAGATCACGCG
>JANMKO010000710.1:0-4772 GCA_031372085.1 Betaproteobacteria bacterium | reverse complement strand
CCGGCGGTGAGATCAGCGCCGACCGGCTGGACCTGGCCACGCTGGCCAGCCTGGCCGAGCGCCTGCCCATCGGCGCCAGCCTGCGCAGCCTGCTGCGCCAGCTTGACCCGGTGGGCACGGTGCAGCCGCTGCAGGCGCGCTGGGACGGCCCGCTGGACGCCCCCCACCGCTACCACGCCCGGGCCCGCGTCAGCGGCCTGGCCATTGCCGCCGCGCCGTCGGCCGAGCCGGGCGGCATCGGCCGGCCCGGCTGGCGCGGCGCCGATCTGGACATCACCGCCAATGAGCGCGGCGGCCAGGCCGCGCTGGTGCTGGCCGACGGCGCGGTCGATCTGCCGGGCGTGTTTGAGCAGGCCACGGTGCCTTTGCGGCATTTTTCCAGCCAGTTGAGCTGGCGCATCGAGCCGGCCCGGCCGGCAGCCACCGGCGCCACTGCGCTCCGGCGCGCAGCCGTGGCTGATGTGGCTGATGTGGCCGATGCGGCCGGCCCGCCCACCGCGCCCGCCCCGCGCATCGAGCTGGCGGTGCGCAACGCCCGCTTCGACAACGACGACGCGCGCGGCACCCTCAACGCCAGCTGGCACAGCGGCGCCGGGGCCGGCCACGGCAAAGGCGGCCGGCTGCCCGGCGTGCTGGCACTCAGCGGCACGCTGGCCGACGGCCGCGCCCCGCAGGTGGCGCGCTACCTGCCGCTGGGCATCGACCGGGCCACCCGGGCCTGGGTGCAGCGCGCGGTGCAGGCCGGCACGCTGCACGACGTGGCCTTCCGGGTGCAGGGCGATCTGGTGGATTTCCCGTACATCCACCGGCGTGACGGCGACTTCCGCATCGCCGGCAAAGTGCAGGGCGTGACGCTGGCGCCGCTGCCGTCGGTGCCGGCCGGCCCCGCCGACAGCGCCTGGCAATCGCCGTGGCCGGCCTTCACCGATGTCAGCGGTGAGCTGGTGTTCGAGCGCAACGGCATGCAGTTCCAGCAGGCCCGGGGCCAGCTCTGGGGCCTGGCGCTGGGCGACGTGCAGGGCCGCATCCGCGAGCTGTCGGCCCAGGCCGTGCTGGAGATCGACGGCCAGGCCAGCGGCCCGCTGGCCGACCTGCTGCGCCTGGTCAACAGCACGCCGCTGGGCGGCCTGACCGGCGACGCGCTGGCCCAGGCCAGTGCCAGCGGCCCGGCCGAGCTCAAGCTCGGGCTCAGCATCCCGCTTGGCCGGCCGGCCGACGCCGCCCTCAAGCTCAGCCTGCAACTGCCGGGCAATGACCTGCGGCTGCGGCCCGACGCGCCGCTGCTGGCGCAGGCCCGGGGCCGGCTGGACGCCACCCAGAAAAGCCTGCAACTCACCGCGCTGCGCACCCAGCTGGCTGGCGGTGAGGCGCAGATCGACGGTGGCAGCCAACCCGACGGCAGCCTGCGTTTTGCCGTGGCCGGCCACGCCACCGCCGACGGCCTGCGCCGGCTGGCCGACCCGGCGGCGGCGGGTGTGGCGGCGGGTGCGGCGGCGGGTACGGCGGCGGGCGCGGCGGCGGGTCTGGCGACGGGTGCGGCGGCGGGTAAGGCGACGGGTGCGGCGGCGGGTGTGGCGGCTAACACGGCGGGTATCCCGGGTGCGGCGGGCGGGGCCGCCAGCCGCTGGGCGCAGCGCCTGCAAGGCCAGACCAGCTACCGGGCGCTGCTGGGCCTGCACCACGGCCAGGCCGAGTGGCAGGTGGCCAGCAACCTCGTCGGCATGGCCATCGATTTGCCGGCGCCGCTGCGCAAAGCTGCGGATGCCACGCTGGCGCTGCGCATCATCAGCACCGTGGCGGCTGAGGCCCGCAACACGGCGCAGGCCGAGCCCCGGCCCGGCGCGGCACCGGCCGCCAGCCACAGCGCGTCTGCGGCCGACCGCGACTGGCTGCGCATCGAGCTGGGCGCGCTGCAGGCCAGCCTGCTGATCGACCGCAGCCAGGCCACGCCGCGCCTGCTGCGCAGCGCGCTGGCCTATGACAGCCCGCTGCCCGAGCCGGTGGCCGGTGGCCGGGCGGTGCTGCTGCTGCCCCGGCTCGACCTGGACGCCTGGCGCGCGCTGGCCTGGCCAGCCACCGACCCCGGGCCGGGCGCCGGCCCTGCCGAGCCCGGCTGGCTGCCGCAATCGGTGCAGCTCAAAACGGCCGAGTTGCTGGCCGGTGGCCGCCGGCTCAGCGGCGTCACGCTGGCGCTGCAGCGCCTGGCGGGCCCGGGGGACGAAGGCTGGCACATCGAAGGCACGGCCGACCAGGCCGCCGGCACGGTGGACTACCGAGAGCCGCGCGGCACCGGGGCCGGCCCGGGTGGCAGCGCCAGCGGCCGCATCAAGGCCCGGCTGTCGCGCCTGTCGCTGCCGCCGGCCGAGGCCGAAAACATGCCCGACACGGTGGCCAGCCTGCTGGAGCGCGGCCCGGCCAGCGTGCCGGCGCTGGACATCGAGATCGTCGATCTTGAGCTGCGCGGCCACAAGCTGGGCCGGCTGTCGGTCGAGGCCGTGAACCATGCGCCCGGCCCCGGCAACGACCCGGCTGCGCGCGGCGAATGGCAGCTCAACGGGCTGCGGCTGGGCAACCCGGACGCGCTGCTGACGGCCACCGGCCGCTGGGGCGCGGTGGCCGCGCCCGGCACTGCGGGCGGGACCGGCGCGGGGGCCGCGCCGGTGCGGCGCCGCATGGCGCTGGACTTCCGGCTGGACGTGGCCGACGGCGGTGCGCTACTGCAGCGCCTGGGGCTGGGCCGCGCGGTCAAGGGCAGCAAGGGGCTGATCCACGGCACGCTGGGCTGGGACGGCTCACCGCTGGCCTTTGACCTGCCCACGCTGACCGGCACGCTGGGCCTGGCGCTGGCGGGCGGGCAGTTTCTCAAGGTGGATGCCGGCGCCGCGCGGCTGCTGGGCGTGCTCAGCCTGCAGGCACTGCCGCGCCGGCTGCTGCTGGACTTTCGTGATGTGTTTGAAGAGGGCTTTGCCTTCGACACCCTGACCGGTGACCTGCACATCCAGCACGGCGTGGCGCGCACCGACAACCTGCGCATGCGCGGCCTGCAGGCCACCGTGCTGATGGACGGCAGCGCCGACATCGCCCGTGAAACGCAGAGCCTGCGGGTGGTGGCGCTGCCTGAGCTGAACACCGCCAGCGCGTCACTGGCCTACGCCGCCATCAACCCGGCGGTGGCGCTGGGCGCGTTTGTCGGCCAGTGGCTGCTGCGTGAGCCGCTGCGCCAAGTCAGCGCGCGTGAGTTCCGCATCAGCGGCGCCTGGGCCGACCCGCAGGTTGAGCGCATCGAGCGCGGGCTGTTTGACGCGCTGCCGGCGCTGGCCGGGTTGGATGCCGCGTCGGCGGCAGCGGCCGACGCGGCGGCGCTGGCCGCCGCCGGCAGCGCGTCAGCGGCCCGGCCGTGAGCCGCCTGCGCCGGCCGCAAAACCCGACGAGCCCCCGCTGCAAACGGCCAAGCTTGCTCGCATCGAGCAAACTTCCCGTCCATCCGTCCACCCGTCCACCCGTCCATCCGCCCATCCACCCGTCCACCTCGATCCGCCACCCCCATGCCCCGCACCCTGAAGATCGCCGCCCTGCAAATGGTCTCCACCCCCGACGTGGCGCAAAACCTGGTGGCCGCCGGCCGGCTGATGGCCGAGGCGGCCGACGCCGGTGTGCAACTGGTGGCGCTGCCCGAGTATTTTTGCCTGCTGGGCCGCCATGACCACGACAAACTGGCCATTGCCGAGGCCGATGGTGACGGCCCGATCCAGGCTTTTCTGGCCGAGTCGGCAGCCCGGCTCGGCCTGTGGGTGGTGGGCGGCACCGTGCCGCTGCGCACCACGGCGCCCGACCGGGTGCGCAACAGCTGCGGCGTCTGGCGCCCGGACGGCGTGCGGGTGGCGTGCTACGACAAGATCCACCTGTTCGCCTTTGACAACGGCCATGAGCGCTACGACGAGGGCCGGGTGCTGCAGGCCGGCAGCGAGCCGGTGGTGGTGGACGTGGCCGGCTGGCGCGTCGGGCTGTCGATCTGCTACGACCTGCGCTTTCCCGAGCTGTACCGCCGGCTGATGCAGCCGCCGTGTGACCTGCTGCTGGTGCCGTCGGCCTTTACTCACACCACCGGCGCCGCCCACTGGGCGCTGCTGCTGCGCGCCCGGGCGGTAGAGAACCAGTGCTACGTGCTGGCCCCGGCCCAGGGCGGGCGGCACGAGAACGGCCGCCGCACCTGGGGCCACAGCCTGCTGGCCGATCCGTGGGGCGATGTGCTGGCCTGCCAGCCCGAGGGCGAGGCGGTGGTGGCCGGTGAGATCAGCAGCGACCGGCTGGCCCAGGTGCGCCAGCAGTTGCCGGCGCTGGCGCACCGGCGCTTTTGACGGGGCGCTGTTGACCGGGCGCTGTTGACCAGGCGCGGTTGACGGGCCTGGCGGACCGGGCAGCCGGTAGAGTCCACCGCCAATCCCCATCCCTTCACCGGAGCTTCAAATGGCCACAAAACCCGCCCCCCCGCCCGCCGCCCCGCCCGCCCCCCGACGCGGCATCAAAGCCCTGGCCGACGAAATCGGCGTGGCGGTGGAGGCCTACGACACCTACGACAGCGACGAAGAAACCATGGCCGCCGCCCACCGTTTTGCCGCCGGCCTGTTGAACCGGCTGGCGGTGATCTGCGAGTCGCAGGCGGGCCTCAAGGTGCTGGACGCCGGCCGCTTGCGCAGCATGGCCAAAGCCCTGCTGCCGCCGGGTTGAGCCGGCCGGCCGACGCGCCACAAACGCACCACCAACGCGCCGCA
>JANMKO010000694.1:0-2228 GCA_031372085.1 Betaproteobacteria bacterium | reverse complement strand
CCAGAAAAGCCGGGGCTGGAAGGACTTCACGCTGGCCGCGCTGATCTACTTGAAGAACTTTGCCGAGCGCGACGGCCGCGGCCGGCGCCCGGCCGCCCTGTAGCCGGCGGCGCGGCGGGCTATCGCCAGCGGCGCGGTGGGCTATCGCCGGCGGCGCGGCGCGCTGTCACGGGCCTGACACCACCCTGCCGTGCCCCTGTCACGCCCGGCTGTCACCATGGCCCTCCATGCCGACTGACGACATGATGGCCGACCCCTTCGGCCCCGGGCCCGCGCAGGGCACCGCAACCCCGCCGCCGCTGCACTACCGCACCGTCTGGATCTCTGACCTGCACCTGGGCACGCCGGGCTGCCAGGCGCAGGCGCTGCTGGCGTTTTTGAAGCAGGTGGACTGCGACACGCTGTACCTGGTGGGCGACATCATCGACGGCTGGCAACTGCGCCGCAGTTGGTACTGGCCGCAATCGCACAACGATGTGGTGCAAAAAATCCTGCGCAAGGCGCGCAAGGGCACGCGAGTGGTTTTTGTGCCCGGCAACCACGATGAGTTTGCCCGGCGCTACCTGGAGCACACCTTTGGCGGGGTCGAGGTGGTGCAGGACGCGGTGCACACCACAGCCGACGGCCGCCGGCTGTGGGTGACGCACGGCGATTTGTTCGACGGCGTGATCCAGTGCGCCAAATGGCTGGCCTACCTGGGCGATTCGGCCTACGGCGCCACGCTCAAATTGAACCAGTGGTTCAACAGCGTGCGCGCCCGCTTCGGCCTGCCGTACTGGAGCTTGTCGGGCTACCTCAAATTGAAGGTCAAGCGCGCCGTCAGCTATGTCAGTGATTTTGAGGTGGCCGTGGCGCGTGAGGCGCGCAAGCGCGGCCTGCACGGCGTCGTCTGCGGCCATATCCACCACGCCGAAATGCGTGACATCGACGGCGTGCTGTATTGCAACGACGGCGATTGGGTTGAAAGCCTGACCGCGCTGGTCGAGCATGCCGACGGCCGGCTGCAGATCACCGACTGGTCGGCGTTGCGGGCGCGGGCGCGGGGCCGGGCGGGTGCCGCCGCGCCGCTGCTGGTGCCGGTGCCCGCGCCGGTACCCGCGCCGGTGCCGGTGCTGGTGCCAGTGCTGGTGCCGGTCAGCGGCGCCCTCAGCCCCACCCTGGCGCGCAGCCGACCGGCCTGAGCGGGGCCAGGTCAGCGCCGTGGCGGCCGGCGCGCCAGCAGCAGCACGGCCAGCGCCAGCAGCAGCACAAAGCCGCTGCCGGATGCACCACCGCCACCACTGCCCCCAGCCTCGACGGGCACGGGGGCCGGCACGGGCACCGGCACCGGCGCTGGGTCTGGCACCCCGCCCAGCGCCAGTGCGCAGGCGCGCAGCTTGTCGTCGGCCAGCGTCACCGGCGTGCGCACCGGCAACAAATAGGCCGCTGGTGCTGCCGCATAGGCCAGCGCCTGGTCGGCGTCCAGCAAACCGGCGCCGCAGGTGGCTGTGGTGCAGGCACAGCGGCCCGGGTTGTCCGCCGCGCAGGCCCCCAGCAGCGGCACGGCCACATGCGGGCGGGCCGTCAGCGTCAGGCCCTGCTCGATCTGGGCCAGCGTCAAGCCCGGGTTCACCGCCCACATCAATGACGCCACCGCCGCCACCGCCGGCGCGGCAAAGCTGGTGCCCGACGCGGTGACATAGCCCGCCGCGCCGGGGCTGGTATCGCCCAGGTTGCCGGTGGCCACGATGCCGCTGTCGCGCAGATCGGCAGCGCCGCTTTCACAGGCACTGCCCGCCGGGCCGCCACCGGCGCCGTCGCCGCCCGGCGTGGCCAGCGCCACGGCCGGCCCGAAGTTGGAATAACCCGCCTTGAAGCCTTCGCGGTTTACCGACGCCACCGCAAACGCCCCCGCGCAACTGGCCGGCCGGCCCACGCTGCCGCGCTGGTTGCCGGCCGCCACCAACACCAGCGCACCGGCGGCGCGCACCTCGGCCAGGGCCGACTCATACAGCCTGGCCGTGTCGGCAATGGCCGGGGTGGCGCTGTGGCGGTCGCAGGGGTCCACGCCGCCGTAGCTCAAGACGATCAGCCGGGCCGGGTTGGGGTTGGCCGGGGCCCCACGCCACCGGCAGTTTAACTTCGTTGCATAAAATCAATAACATATGATGACTGTAACCCGCACTGAACCTTATCGCTTATTTTTAATTGAAGATAATCCTGCCGAAGTTCGTTTGATGCAGGAAGCC
>JANMKO010000686.1:0-2334 GCA_031372085.1 Betaproteobacteria bacterium | reverse complement strand
TCTTGCAACACCTCGCCCTCCCGGTCACCTGTGCTGGTGCGCTGGCCGAGATGCAGCGTGGCGCGGTAGGTCTTGTCCGACTCCAGGCTGACCTGGCTGAACTTGGTGGCCGCGCCAAAACACAGCGGCAGCAGGCCCGTGGCCAGCGGGTCCAGCGTGCCGGTGTGGCCGGCTTTCTCGGCGCGCAGCAGCCATCTGGCTTTTTGCAAGGCGTCGTTGCTCGTCAAGCCCAGCGGCTTGTCGAGCAACAGCACGCCGTGCACGGCACGGCGGATGATGCGGGGGCGCAGCAGGCGGTTCATCGGCTCAAACCTCGCCATCGTCCTTGGCGCGCGTCGCATTGGCTTCGCGGATCAGCGCCGACAGCTCAGCAGCATGCTCGGTGGTGCGGTCAAATTGAAAGTGCAGCGTTGGCACAGTGTGGATTTGCAGCCGCTTGAACAAGCCGTTGCGCAAAAAACCCGCCGCCTCGGTCAAGCCCACCTCGCACTCGGCCGCATCACCCACCAGCACCGAAAAATACACCTTGGCATGGGCGTAATCGGGCGTCACCTGCACGCTGTTGACCGTGACCATGCCGATGCGCGGGTCTTTCAACTCGCGGATCAACTCACCCAGATCACGCTGGATCTGGTCGGCAACACGCACGCCGCGGTGGGGGATGGCTCGTTTGTGGCGCATGGGTTTCTCGCTTTGCACGGCCCCTCAAAAACCAAACCCCGCCTTCTTTTGGAAGGCGGGGTTTGCAGTGAGAAGCAACGCCGCCTTACAAGGTTCGGGCAACTTCCTTGACTTCGAAGAACTCCAGCGCATCGCCCTCGGCGATATCGTTGTAGTTTTTCAGCTTGATGCCGCACTCAAAGCCTTCGGCCACTTCACGCACATCGTCTTTCATGCGCTTGAGTGAATCGAGCTCACCGGTGTAGATCACCACGTTGTTGCGCAGCAGGCGGAAGCGCGCATTGCGCCGCACCACACCGGCGGTGACCATGCAACCGGCCACCGTGCCGATCTTGCTGGCCACGAACACGGTACGGATCTCGGCGCTGCCGATGACTTCTTCTTTCTGCTCGGGCGCCAGCATGCCGGTCATGGCTGCCTTCACCTCGTCTACCGCGTCGTAGATGATGTTGTAGTAGCGCAGATCGACGCCGTTGTTCTCGGCCAGCTTGCGCGCACCGGCATCGGCCCGCACATTGAAGCCGATGATCACCGCCTTGGACGCAATCGCCAGGTTGACATCGCTCTCGCTGATGCCGCCCACCGCGCCGTGCACGATCTGCACCTTGACTTCTGGCGTGCTGAGTTTGACCAGCGACTGGGCCAGCGCTTCTTGCGAGCCCTGCACGTCGGCCTTGATGATCAGCGCCAGGGTCTGGGCCTGGCCCTCGCCCATGGTGTCGAAGATGTTGTCCAGCTTGGCGGCCTGGCGGCGGTTGAGCGTGACCTCGCGGTACTTGCCCTGGCGGAAGGTGGCAATCTCTCGCGCCCGGCGCTCATCGGACAGCACCATGAACTCATCACCGGCCTGCGGCACTTCCGTCAGGCCCTGAATCTCGACCGGCATCGACGGGCCGGCTTCAGCGCAGGCCTTGCCGTCTTCGTCCAGCATCGCCCGCACCCGGCCAAAGCTGGAACCCGCTAGCACCACGTCACCGCGCCTGAGCGTGCCGCTTTGCACCAGCACCGTGGCCACCGGGCCGCGGCCCTTGTCCAGGCGCGCCTCGATCACCAGGCCCTTGGCCATCGACGCGATCGGCGCCTTCAGCTCCAGCACCTCGGCTTGCAGCAACACCTGCTCCAGCAGCGCGTCGATGCCCTCGCCGGTCTTGGCCGAGACCGGCACAAACGGCGTCTCGCCGCCAAAATCCTCAGGCACCACCGCCTCGGCCACCAACTCGCCTTTCAGGCGCTCGAGGTTGGCACCGGGCTTGTCGATCTTGTTCATCGCCACCACCATCGGCACCTTGGCCGCCTTGGCATGCGAGATCGCCTCTTTGGTCTGCGGCATCACGCCGTCATCGGCCGCCACCACCAGGATCACCAGGTCGGTGGCGGTGGCGCCCCGGGCGCGCATCGCGGTAAACGCCGCGTGGCCGGGGGTGTCGAGAAAGGTGATCATGCCGCGCGGCGTCTCGACGTGGTAGGCGCCGATGTGCTGGGTGATGCCACCCGCCTCGCCCGCTGCAACGCGGGTGCGGCGGATGTAGTCCAACAAGGATGTTTTGCCGTGGTCCACATGGCCCATGATGGTGACCACCGGCGCCCGGGGCAGCAACTCGCCCTCGGCCGCAACGTGTTCTTCTTCGAGAAACGCGTCCGGATCATCCAGCT
>JANMKO010000671.1:0-1943 GCA_031372085.1 Betaproteobacteria bacterium | reverse complement strand
TGGTGACACACCGAGCAGGTGCCGGCAAACAGCGCCTGCCCGGCCTGGATCTGGTCCTGCAAGGTCAGCGTGCCCGAGGCCGACTTCTGCGCGGCGGTGGTGACGGCGTCCAGGTTGGGCAGCGCCCGGTCACCGAGGTAGACCGCATCGAGCTCTTTGCCCGAGTAGATGCGCTTGTCCTCCGGGCCATCGACCTTCAGGATGGCCAGCGCCCCCTTGTTGAAAGCGCGAAAGATCGAATGATCGACCAGCACATAGCTGCCGGGCACCTTGGTGCTGAACTCCACCGCCACCGCGCCGCCGGCCGGGATCAAGGTGGTCTGCACGTTCTTCTGCACATTCGTGCCCCCCTCGTAGCGCACCTTGTCAAAGATGGCGCCGATGACGTGGAAGCTCGACACCAGGTTCGGGCCGCCGTTGCCCACAAACAGCCGCACCGTCTCATTGGTCTTGGCCGTGATCGCCTTGTCGCCGGTCAGCGAGCCCTCAGCGCCGTTGAACAGCACATAGGTCGGGCGCTCATCGATCGCCTTCTCCATGTCGAACGGTTGCAGGCCTTTCTCGCGGTACTTGCCGGTGGTGTAGAAATCGCCCTGCATCACGTAGTACTCATGGTCCACCTTGGACAGCCCCTGCGGCGGCTCGACCAGGATCAGGCCGTACATGCCATTGGCCACATGCATGCCCACCGGCGCGGTGGCGCAGTGGTAGATGTACACCCCCTCATTGAGCGCCTTGAAGGTGAACTGCGACTCATGGCCGGGCGCGGTGAAGCTGGACGCGGCGCCGCCGCCCGGCCCGGTGACACCGTGCAGATCGATGTTGTGCGGCATCTTGCTGGTTGGGTGGTTCTTCAGATGGAACTCCACCGTGTCGCCCTGGCGCACACGGATAAAGCTGCCGGGCACCGTGCCGCCAAAGGTCCAGAAGGTGTACGACACACCTTCGGAGATCGGCATTTCTTTCTCAATCACCTCCAGCTCGACGATCACCCGGGCCGGCACCTTTCGGTTCGTCGGCGGCGGCACCAGGGGCGGGCTGGTGAGCACGGCGCGGATGGGCGCGCCCTGCGGCGGACCAAAATCACCCGCCCACTTGTGGCCCGTCAGCTTGCCGGGTGGCGGCGGGGCCGGCTTGGGCGTGGCCGCTGACACCAGCAAGGCGGCTGCCAGGCCACAGGCCAACAGCGCGCCGACAACGGTGTTGCTGAGGTATTTGCGCATGTTGTGCTCTCAGTTCTGCAAGGGGTTCGGCCGGCCAGGGGCGAACCCGGAACCGCCAAACCACGCTACGCCGGTGAACCCGCAAGGTGCTTGATGTAGCGCAATGTTTGATGTGGCGCAAAGTTTTACAAAGCGTCGGCGGCCATCATGCGGTGTCTGATCGTCACCCCAGAAAACGTCGCAGCGCGCCAGGCCGTCGCCAAGGTGGCCCGAAGCGCTTGAACTTGAGGACTCGACCGTGCATGGCGCTTTGAAAACCCTCAGTTACCTGGTCCTCGGTTTGATGGGGTCGGCCATCGTCTATGCCACCTCCATTGCCGTGACCTACTGGTCGGGCATCAGCGTCTGACGCCGCCACGACGCCAGCCGCGCCAGACAAGGGCCGCCCGTGAACAAACGCCAAGCACGACTCTTTGCCATCGGCTCCACAGCGATTGCGGTGCTGGCCTTTGTGGGGCTGACGGTGGACAGCCATCGCCAGTTCCCCAAGCTCACCAACGCGCAGAACCTGACGCCCGCCGTGCTGCACGGCAAGGATGTCTGGCACAAGAACAACTGCATCAATTGCCACACGCTGTTTGGCGAGGGCGCCTACTACGCGCCCGACCTGACCAAGATCGCCCAGCAGCGCGGCGCGCCCTACCTTCAGGCTTATCTGCGCGACCCGTCCAAGTTCTACGATGAGCAGCGCCACCGCCGGTTGATGCCCAAGCAAAACAT
>JANMKO010000661.1:0-1787 GCA_031372085.1 Betaproteobacteria bacterium | reverse complement strand
GCAAATGCTCGCCATAGCCCGGGCTATGGCTGTGCTTTGCGCCATGGCCAGGAGGCCATGGCCTTCGCCAGGCACAAACAGTCCTCAGGACTGTTTGTGTCCGGGCTCAGCCTAGATCGCACACCTTCTGGCGCGCTGCTCGGTCACGCTCGAATTCCTCTCAGCCTCTGGGGCCGCCCGCTCAATCAAAGGTCAGCGTGCGCACGCCTTGCGCCGTGCCCAGCAGGCACACGTTGGCCCGGTGACGGGCAAAAATGCCCACCGTCACCACGCCCGGCCACTGGTTGATCTCGGCCTCCATCGCCAGCGGGTCGGTGATCACCAGGCCACGCACATCGACGATCAGGTTGCCGTTGTCGGTGACCACCCCGGCCCGCACCGTGGCCACGCCGCCATAAGCCGCCGCAAAGCGCCGCACCACCTGGGCGGCGGCCATCGGGATCACCTCCACCGGCAGCGGGAAGCGGCCCAGCACCGCCACCAGCTTGCTGTCATCGGCGATGCAGACAAAGCGCTCGGCCAGGTCGGCGACGATTTTTTCGCGCGTCAGCGCCGCGCCGCCGCCTTTGATCATGAAGCCGTGGTGATCGATCTCATCCGCGCCGTCGATGTAGACCGGGATCGACACCACCTCGTTGGCGTCCAGCACCGGGATGCCCAGCGCGCGCAGCCGCTCGGTGCTTTGCACCGAACTCGACACCGCCCCGGCAATCGTGTGTTTGATGCTGGCCAGCGCGGCAATGAAGCGGTTGACGGTGGACGCGGTGCCCACGCCCACCACGCTGCCGGGTTGCACATAAGCCAGCGCGGCCTGGCCGACCAGGGTTTTCAGATCGTCAGCGGTCATGGCGGGAGAGGTGGGGTGCGGGTGGGGTGCGGGTGGGGTACAAGTGTGCCGAGATCGGTCGGGGGCAACTGGCACATCAGTACCAGTCGTCGATCCGCAGATCGGGCACGCGCGAAAACTCGCGGGTGTTGTGGGTTACCAGCGTGCAGCCATGGCGGCGGGCGGTGGCGGCAATCAACAGATCGGGTTGGCCGATCGGCGTGCCGCGTGCCTCCAGGGCCAGCCGGATGTCGGCCGCGTGATCGGCCGCTTCGGCATCAAAGTCGATCACCAGGGCGGCCTGCAGCAGGCGACCAAACCCCTCCAGCGACTGCACTCGGCCGGCACGCCGAAGACCGTAGGTAATCTCATAAATCACCACGGAGGGCAGGATGATTTGCTGCGGCGCCAGCGCCTGCACCCGGTCCACCACAGCGCCTTCCCGACGCATGTAGTACGACACGATGTTGGTGTCCAGTGCATACCTCAACATCGCGCGCTCAAGCAGGCCGGTTCAACCCACCTTCTCACCACAGCACGCGCTCGGCATCTGGCGGCAAACCCGCCCGCAACTCCTCGGCCAACGGAAAATCGGGCACCGAGCCGGCCAGCGCCAGCACCTCTGGCGGCCATTCGTTTGCCGTGGCCTGGCGGATCAAATCGGCCACAAACTGGCTTTGCGACACCTTGCGCAGCGTGGCCGCCTCACGCAGCCGCTGTCGGGTGGCATCGTCGATGTAAAGGGTGATCTGGGCCATGGTGGTTCTCCACGCGGTTCGCTATCCACGTATACCGGCAAGTATAAGAAAACTCGGCTTCCTCGACCGCCCGGCACGCCTGCAACAATCCGCCGGATGTCACTGATCCCGTACGCCCTGACCCGCCCGTTTCTGTTCGGCCTCGACCCCGAGCGCGCGCATGAATTGACGCTGGACGCGATTGCCACCTTCCAGGGCAGCCC
>JANMKO010000656.1:0-9642 GCA_031372085.1 Betaproteobacteria bacterium | reverse complement strand
CTGCGCAGTGCCCAAAGTGAGGCCCAAAGCGCGTTTGGCGATGCCACGGTGATCCTGGAGCGGGCGCTGATCGCACCGCGCCACATCGAGATCCAGGTGTTTGCCGACCGCCACGGCAACGCCATCCACCTGGGTGAGCGTGATTGCTCGGTGCAGCGCCGGCACCAGAAATTGATCGAAGAGGCGCCGTCGCCGGTTGTCTCAAGTGCGTTGCGTGAGCGCATGGGCGCGGTGGCGGTGCAGGCGGTGCGGGCCATCGGCTACGAGGGCGCCGGCACGCTGGAGTTTTTGCTCGACGCCGCAGGCGACTTCTTTTTCATGGAGATGAACACCCGGCTGCAAGTGGAGCATCCGGTGACCGAGGCCGTCACCGGGCTCGATCTGGTGGACTGGCAATTGCGGGCGGCTGCCGGTGAGCCGCTGCCGCTGCGCCAGGACCAGGTGCGCTGGGCCGGCCATGCCATCGAGGTGCGGCTGTGTGCCGAGGACGCGTTGCAGCAGTTCATGCCCCAGAGCGGGGTGATGGCGGCCTGGTGGATGCCGCAAGCGCAGCCGCAAGCGCAGCCGCAAGCGCAGCCGCAAGCGCAGCCGCAAACCCTGCCGCACACCCTGCCGCACACGCCGCCGGCAAGCCCCGCAGCGCGCCGCCCCGGCGCGCTGCGGGTCGAGCATGCGCTGCGGCCGGGCGACGACATCGCGCCGCATTACGACTCGATGATCGCCAAGCTGGTGGCGCACGGCGCCAACCGGGCTGAGGCGCTGCGCAAACTGGCCGCCGGGCTGGCCGATGCGGTGGCGCTGGGGGTGACCACCAACCAGGCGTTTTTGTCGGCCTGCCTGGCGCACCCGGTGTTTGTGGCCGGCCAGGCCAGCACCGCCTTCATCGGTGACCACCTGCCCGGTTTGCTGGCCGGGCTGACGGCCGACGGTGACGCCGCCGGCCACCAGCGCGCTGCCGCGCTGGCTGCGCTGCTGCTGCACCTCAGCGCGGGCCCGGCGCACGCCAGCCCGCACGGCCTGGCCCACCGCCTGCCGATGCTGCTGCGCTTCGAGTTGGCGGGCCGGCTTTGCCAGGGCACGCTGGTGCAGCACGGGCCAGCGCACTTCAGCAGCCATATTGGCCAACAGGTTGGCCAACGGGTCGGCCAACCCATCGGCCCACCGTCGCGCGGCCCAGGTCAAGACCCGCGCCACAGCAGTGCGCTGCAACTGGTGGCGCAGGCGGCTGTGCCGGCCACAGCGGCCGGGCTTGCCACCAGTGGCCACTGCCGGGTGCTGATCGACGGCCTGGCCGACAACGTGGTGTGGCAGCGGGACGGCGCCAGCCTGCACTTCCAGTTTGCCGGCCGGCCCTGGGCGGTGAGCGATTTGAGCCGCACGGCCGCCACGCGCGCCGATGCCGCTGCCGGTACCGGCGCCGCTGCCGATGCCGGCAAGCTGCGCGCCAGCATGACTGGCCGCGTGGTGGCGCTGTGGGTGGCCGTGGATGACGTGGTGGCTGCCGGCCAGCCCGTGCTGACGCTGGAGGCGATGAAGATGGAGCATGTGCACACGGCACCCCACGCCGGCCGGGTGGCCGCGCTGCAGGTGGCGGTGGGTGATCAGGTAACCGCCCGGTGCGTGCTGGCCGAGGTGGTGGCCGAGCCGATGGCCGACCCGATGGCCGAGCTGATGACCGACGGGTTGGCCGGCCGGCTGGCCGACGCGGCGCCGACCTGATGGCCGGTCAGCGCCCGACGATGGCCAGCAGCTCCACGTCGAAATTCAGCGTCGCATTTGGCGGGATCGCACCGCCGGCACCACGCTCGCCGTAGGCGATGGCCGGTGGGCAGGTAAGCCGCGCCGCGCCGCCCACCTTGAGCATTTGCACGCCCTCGGTCCAGCACTTGATCACCCGGTTCAGCGGAAACTCTGCCGGCCCGCCGTTTTTATACGAGCTGTCAAACTCCTTGCCGTCCAGCAACGTGCCACGGTAGTGCACCTTCACCGTGTCGGTGGCCTTGGGGCTGGGGCCGGTGCCCGGCTTCATCAGCTTGAACACCAGCCCGCTGCTGGTGGTCACCACCGTGCCGGGCACAGCCGGGCCGGCGGCCGTGGTGGCAGTGGTGGTGGCGGTGGTGGCACTGCTGGCAGCCGGGGCCGGCGCTGCGGGCTGGGCCTGCACCAGCGGTGCGGCGGTCAGCACGGCCAACAGCAGGGGCCACGATGGGCGCGAGGCAAGGTGTTTTGTCATGGGTGGGGCGGTGGGGGTGAGGTTGCAAATCGGGGCGTACAGCCGTCGATCATCGCATCCGCCTGCTGGTATGTCCCTAGCCGGGCTGTCGCTCGGGCGATGCTTTGGGGGCCGTGGCCGTCCCTACACAGGCAGCGATTCAAGAGAGGGCGAAACAGCCTGCTCGATCCCCGGAGACTTCAATGCGATTCAACAACCTGACCCTGCCCCCGAGTTCACCCGTCAAATTTGGCCTGGCCCTGGTGGCGCTGGCCGCACTGGCCGCCTGTGGCGGCGGTGCGGGCGATGCCACCATCCCGCCCGAGGAGACGCGGCCGCAAGACGCCCGCAACTCGTTCGTCGCACCCACAGCGGCCTTTGCCGCGATGGACCCGGCCACCGGCGGCAGTGCGGTGGTCACCGACCGCTGGGTTGGCGTGCTGGCCGGCGCCGGCTACCAGGTGGAGGTGCCCAAGGCCGGCTGGAACGGCAAGCTGGTGATGTGGGCCCACGGCTACAACGGCACCGGCAACAACCTCACCGTGTTCCCGCCCATCATGCGCAAATACCTGCTCGACAACGGCTATGCCTGGGCCGCGTCGAGCTACACCAAGAATTATTACGACGTGCGTGCCGGGGTCGAAGACACCAACGCGCTGGCGCTCAACTTCGTCAAGATCGCCGGCAGCAACGGCCGCACGCTGGCCGAGCCCAGCAAGACCTTCATCACTGGCATCTCGATGGGCGGCCATATCACCGCTGCGGCCATCGAGGCCGAGACCTACGCCAACTCGGTCAACAAGGTGAAGTACGCCGGCGCCGTGCCGCTGTGCGGTGTGGTGGGCGACACCGCGCTGGCCGATTACTTCGGCGGCTACCAACTTGTCGCGCAGGCCCTGGCCGGGCTGGCTGCCACCAGCTTTCCGATCAGCAACTGGGCGGCGGTGGCGCCCATCGTGCAATCCACGCTGTGGACCACCTTCCCCACCGTCACCAGCACCCAGGGTGAAAAGCTCAAGACGGCGGTGGCCTATCTCAGCGGCGGGCCGCGGCCGTTTTACAACGAGGGCTGGGCCGACGCTGCCAACCAAAACAATATCTGGGCCTCGATTGGCGGTGACGGCACCTTCACCGGCATCCTGACCAAGAACATCGTGGACACCAGCGCGCTGGTCTACAAGATCGACGGCACGTCCCCGTCGGCCACGGCACTCGACAACGCCTTCAACGCGGTGATCTTGAAGATCAGCCCCACCACCGATGCCAACCGCCTGCGCACCGACGGCCTGCGCTGGATCCCCAAGATCAACGGCGAGTTCAGCATCCCGGTGGTCAGCCTGCACACGCTGGGTGATCTGTTTGTGCCGTTCAAGATGGAGCAGGTGTACGCCGCCCGCGCCAAGGCCAAGGGCAATGACAAATGGCTGGTGCAGCGCGCCATCCGCGATGTGGGCCACTGCGCCTTCACCGCCGCCGAAGCCGCAGCGGCGTTTGATGCGATGGTCAAGTGGGAGGCTGGCGGCGCCAAGCCGGCCGGTGACGACGTGACCACCCCGGCCACGCTGGCCGACCCGAAATACGGTTGCAGCTACACCGTCAACACGCCCAGCTTCCAGGACTACACCTCACCGGTGGCGCGCGCCAGCTACCAGGCCAACTACCCGGCCTGCACGCCGTGATGCGTTGATGCCGGCCCGCCAGCGGCTGCTGGCGGCTGGCTGGCGGCTGCTGGCGGATCGGCCGATTTGCCTGCACGGCATCGGCCCCGGCCTGCGGGCACCGGCCCGCGCCGGGCGCCGTCTACCGGCTCAAAACTTGTACGACACGCCGGCTGACAGCGTGGTGGGCCGGAAGTCGATGGTGGTGCGCAGCACCGCCGCGCCCACCGCCACCAGATCGCTTTTCACCTGCACGGCGGCCACGCTGGCAAACAGGCCCCACTGGCGGCTGAGCGCGTAATCCAGCCCCGCTTGCACCGCCAGGCCCCAGCTGTCGCTCAGGCTGACCTGCCAGCCGTACGGCGTGCTGGCGCCGGTGAAACGGGTGTAGTTGATGCCCGCGCCCAGGTACGGCCGCAGCGCGCTGCTGGCATCGCCAAAGTGGTAGTTCAGCAGCACCGTGGGCGCCACATTTTTGGCGCTCAGCACCTCGCCCAGAAACGCCACCGTGCCGCTGCCCTTGGCCTTGATCTTGGGTGGCACGCCCAGCACAAACTCCAGCCCCAGGTTGGGCGCCAACTCGCGCTCGTAGGTCAGCAGCAAGGTGGTGGCGCTGCCGATGGTGGCATCGGCCCCGGCCGGCACGCCCAGGCCGGTGATGCCGGTGGTGCGGGCATGCGGCTGGTAATCGATGACGCCCAGCTTGACAGTGTTGAGCAGGCTGGCCTGGGCCAGCGCATGGCCGGCCGGCGCGCTGGCCGCCAGCAGCAGGCACAGGGATCGGATCTGGATTTGCATGGGGGGTTCTCCGGGTGTTCTCCGTTTGGCCGGGCGTCAGAGCCAGCCAAAAGCCTTGAGCTGCGTGGTGACGTGGTCGCTGATGATCTTGTGGCCGCCCGGCGTGGGGTGCACCGCGTCGGCAAACTGCCAGGTGTTGATGTCGGCGCCTGCGCGCAGGCCGTTGTACGGCGCGCCCGGTGTGCCGTTGCAAAACAGCGATGAGCCGTCGGTCACCGCGCCGCCGGTGATGGCCTGCACCTTGGCCGCGTCGCAGGTGGGAACGCTGTTGTTGACCAGGCCGTACTTGGCCGGGTTGGCGTACACGTCCTTGCCCGGCGTGTTCTGGTCGATCCACTGCACCGGCTGGTCGGTCAGGCCGTCGCGCAGCCACAGGTTGAAGGTGTCCACCAACGTCACCAGCACCGGTTTGACGCTGGCCGGCAAGGTGGCGCCAAAGGGCGTCAGGCTGGAGTCGGGCAGGTTGAACACCGCCACATACTTGCCGCCCTTGGCCAGAATCTGGCCGCGCACCAGCGCGGTCAGGTCTTGGGCGGCCTTTTTCATGCCGTTCTGGGCGGCGGTCTGGGCGTCGTAAAGCTGCTTGTTGGCCTGGTCGGCGGTGATCTTGCCCTGCGCGGCCTGGGTCTGGATGGCGGCGGCGGCGGCGGTGAAGGCGCCAAACTGCGCAAACACATCGTTGTTGCCCGCCCACACCAAAATCAGGTCGCTGCTTTTGAAGCTGCCACCAAACGCCGCCAGGTGGTTGCTGATCTGCGTGACCACCGGCACCGTGAGCGCGGCCAGGCCGCCGCTGGCGGTGGTGTGGCCAATGCCGTTGGGATCGGTCACCCGAGAGCCACCCTGGCCGTAGCCGGTGCAGGTGCCGGCCAGCGCGGCATTCAGCCCCTTGGCCGGGCATTTGACCGACGCACCGGCAAAACCCACCTCGGCCGGCGTGACCACCAGGCCCATCGTGGTGGCCAGGTTCTCAACCCAGACTCGGCCCAGGTTGCCGTCGATGTTGACGGTGAACTTGCCGCCAAAGTAGGGCGCCGCGCCGTTGCCGGCAAGTGATGTGGCGGGCGCGTAAGTGCCCAGGTCGCTCAGGCTGTCGCCAAAGGTGACGAGGCTGGTGAAGCTGCCTTTGCTGGTGGGGGCGCCGGCCGGTGTGCCGCTGCCGGGGATGGACGGCTCACCGCCGCCGCAGGCCGCCAGCAGGGCCGCGCCCAGCAGCGATACGGCACGCAGGCGCGCACTCGAGCAAAAGTTGGTCATGGGGTCTCCGCGCAGCTTGTGCAGTGGGGGCAGGGGGATCAACAACGCTGAACGGTTATGAATAGAACGACCGTTCTTTTTTTTGTGAATTTGACTTTACCGGCCGGCTGCGCGGCTGGCAGCCCGGGTAATCCCGTTTGGCTCACACCGGCCAATCCGCCGGCACCTGCACCGGCAGCTCCAGCAGCATCTGCGCCATGCCCTTGCCCAGCGGGTCTAGCCGCAGCGACGCCGGGCCACCGCCGTCCAGCGCCTGGTGCAGCACCAGGTTCATCGCGTGCAGGCCGGGCAGGTGGTAGCGCTGCACAGGGCCTTTGACGAGGTGGCCCAGCCAGGCCAGCACGGCGCCGGGCGTGACTTGCGCCCAAAGCAGCGGCAGCCCTTCGGGCCGGCGCGCGATCAGGCCGATGTTGCACAGATCACCTTTGTCGCCGCTGCGGGCCCAGGCCAGGGCGATCAGCGGCACGCTGCGGGTGGCGGTGGCCGGGGGCGGTGCGGCGGCCGGGCCAGCCAGCGGCAGCGGGGGCGGCGCTGCGGGCGGGGTGTTGAACGGCAGATCGATCACCGCCGCGTCGGGATCACCCACAAACCACAGCCGGGCCCGCACCGCCGCGCGCGGCAGCAAAAACGCGCACGGCACGATCAGCGGTGACACCGCCGGCCGGCCACCGCCAGCGCCGGTGGTGCCGGGCGACCAGCTGGTGCCGGGGGCCGCCTGCTCGCGCGCAAACAGCGCCAGCGCGTCGCGGTTTTCATGCTGCACCGTCAGCCGCAGCATCACCTCGCGCAGCGCCACGGGCTGGGCACGATCACCGTACAGGCCCTCGGTGCCGATCACGTCGATGCGCGTGGCGCTGAAATCGGCCCAGCCCCGGGCCTGGATCAGCTCTCGGGTGCGCTCCAGCAACGCCTGGCCGGTGCGCCGGGCTTTGGCCGTCGCGTCGATGCCCACGATCACCAGCGTGCTGCTGCAGCGCCAGCCGGCCATGGCCGTGGCGCTGACCTTGAGCGTGGCCGGCGGCGGGCCACCCCGTGCGCCGCGCACCAGCACCCGGTTTTCAGCCACCTGCACCATCGTCACCTGGCGCCAATCGCAGGCCACATCGGGAAGCAGATAGGCGCCCGGGTCGCCAATCTCGTACAGCAATTGCTCACCCACCGTGGCGCAGCTCACCAGGCCGCCGGTGCCGGGCACCTTGCTGACGGTGAAGCTGCCGTCGGCCGCCACCTCGGCAACGGGATAGCCGATGTGGGCCCAGTCGGGCACGCTTTGCCAGTCGGTGAACAGCCCGCCCGTGGCCTGGCAGCCACATTCAAGGATGTGGCCGGCCAGGCTGCCGCCGGCCAGCGCGTCGTATTGGTCGAGCGTCCAGCCAAAGTGGTGGATCAGCGGGCCCAGCGTGACGGCGCTGTCCACGCAGCGCCCGGTGATCACCACATCGGCACCGCCGGCCAGCGCCCGGGCAATCGGCGCGGCGCCGAGGTAGGCATTGGCGCTGAGCAGCGGGTCGGGCACCGGCCGGCCGCTCACCAGATCGGTCAGCACGCCGCCCGGTGCGGCCTGGCGCAGCGCGGGCAGGGCGGTGCGCACGTCGTCGCCGTCCACCACCGCGATGCGCACGGCCACGCCCAGCTCGATGGCCAGGGCGGCCAGCGCGCGGGCGCAGGCCCGCGGGTGGATGCCACCGGCATTGCTGACCACCTTGATGCCGCGCCGCACCACGTCGGCCAGCACCTGGCGCATGGCGCTGTCGACAAAATCGGTGGCGTAGCCGGCCTCGGGGTTTTTGCGCTGCGCCGCCACCAGGATCGCCATCGTGGTCTCGGCCAGGTAGTCGAACACCAGCACATCGACCAGCCCGCTGTTGACGAGTTGCGGCGCGCCCACGCTGCTGTCGCCCCAAAACCCGCTGGCCCCGCCGATGCGCAGCGGGGCCGGTGCGGCCGGCGGGTGGGGCGGGTGAGGCGTCAATGCAGCGGTGGGCATGGCAGCTCCTGAAAGGCGAGCCAGCAGCCTATCCCTGCGTGCAATGGCGTGTCTTGCGGGCAGTGGTCGGCACGGCGGGCGCGCCGGCCGGGCGGTGGAGCGGCAGGGCGGCCGAGCGGCTGGGCGGCAGCGCGGCAGGGCGGCAGGGCAGCAGCGCAGCAGCGCAGCAGCGCGCGGCAGCCAGGGCGGCAGAAAACGGGCCAGATACACTGCGCGCTGCGCTTTTGACGGGGCTTTACCTGTCGATTTCCACAGCGTCCGTGATTTTTCACCACCGTTTTTTCACACCGGTCCCCATGCCCTCAGCCCCTGCGGCCAAACCCGCCTTCGACCTCAAAAGCACCGCCTGGACTTTGACGGCCGTGCGCTTGCAGACGGCTGACCTGGCCCTGCTGGTGGCGGCGCTGGATGCCCGGTTTGGTGACAGCCCCGGCCTGTTTGACAACGACCCGGTGGTGATCGACCTGGCGCCGCTGCGCGATGCGGATGAGGCCGTGCACCTGGCTGGCCTGCTGCCGCACCTGCGCCGCCACGGCCTGGTGCCGATCGCCGCCCAGGGTGGCAGCGCGGCCCAGATGGCCACCGCCCGCGCCGCCGGGCTGGCCGAGGCGCCCGATGCCGCGCCAAAGGCCGCCCTGCCGGCCGTTGCCGCGCCCGCTGTGCCGCCAGCCCCCGACCCCGCCGCGCCGGCTGAACCCGCTGAACCCGCGCCCGTCGCTGAACCTGCCGCCGCCGCCGCCCCGGTTGCCGCATACAGCGCCGCGCGTGAGACTGAAGTGCCGCCCAGTGCGGCCAACGCCACCGCCGCCGTGCCCACGCTGGTGGTGGACAAACCGCTGCGCTCGGGCCAGCGCCTGTACGCCCGGGGCGGTGACCTGGTGGTGCTGGCGGCGGTCAGCTTTGGCGCCGAGGTGATTGCCGACGGCAACATCCACGTCTACGGCCCGCTGCGCGGCCGGGCCATTGCCGGCGCGCGCGGCAATACCGAGGCCCGCATCTTCAGCACCTGTCTTGAGCCGCAACTGGTGTCGATTGCCGGCATCTACCGCACGTCCGAAACCCCGCTGCCGGCCAATGTGCAGGGCCAGCCCGGCCAGGTGCGGTTGGACGGTGAAAAAATCCTGGTGGAGCCCCTGACCGCATGACCGAAGCCCGGCGCCACACCCCCGCCAAACCCCTCTCCAGCACCCCCCTCAAGAAAGCGAACCCGATGGCCAAGATCATCGTCGTCACCTCCGGCAAGGGCGGGGTGGGCAAAACGACCACCAGCGCCAGTTTTTCAGCCGGCCTGGCGCTGCGCGGCCACAAGACGGCGGTGATCGACTTCGATGTCGGCCTGCGCAACCTCGACCTGATCATGGGCTGCGAGCGCCGGGTGGTCTACGACCTGATCAACGTCATCCACGGCGAGGCCAAATTGACCCAGGCGCTGATCAAGGACAAGCAGTGCGACAACCTGTACGTGCTGGCCGCCAGCCAGACGCGCGACAAAGACGCGCTGACGCAAGACGGCGTGGAGCGGGTGCTCAAAGAGCTGGCCGAGATGGGGTTTGAGTACATCGTCTGCGATTCACCGGCCGGCATCGAAACCGGCGCACTGATGGCGATGCACTTTGCCGACGAGGCCCTGGTGGTGACGAATCCCGAGGTGTCGTCGGTGCGTGACAGTGACCGCATCCTGGGCATGCTGTCGAGCAAAACCAAGCGCGCCATCGACGGCGCCGCACCGA
>JANMKO010000619.1:0-4102 GCA_031372085.1 Betaproteobacteria bacterium | reverse complement strand
GCGGGCGAAATGTACCGCGCACACCGCGCCCCGCTGGCGCGGGCCAGCAGCTGCGGGTGCGGCGCCACGGGGTGGGGCGCCGTCATCGCCGGGCCGGGGCCGGCCGCGTCACGCCACGCCTTGTCTGGCCAGAAACGCCAGGATCGCCGGCACCGAGTTCAGCTCACCAAAATCCTCAACCTCGACACACACGTCAAACGCCTGCTCGATGGCCATGATCAGGTTCACCTGGCCCAGTGAATCCCAGCTGGGGATGTCTTCATCGCGGGTGCTGGGGCCGATCTTGTCGGCCGCCACCTTGAGCGTGGTGGCAATGGTTTGCTGCAATGTCTCGAAAGTGGTCATGAACAGTCCGTCTTGGCCCACGCCACGCGCATCACGGCGCGGCGCTGGGCGGGTTGAAATCGACCTGGATAGGAAAGTCGCTGGCCGCCCGGGGCGGCGCCGTGCGCAGCTGGCGCACCTGCACAGCGGGGCCGCCCGGTGCACCCGGGGCACCCGGCTCACCCTGCGCACCCTGCGCATCGGGCACAAAACCCTGGTCGGCCAAAAACGACCGGGCCAGCTCGTTTTTGGCCGACGGCACAAACTCGGCCTGCACCTGGTCAACACCCTCGTCGGCCAGGTGGCGCAGCAGTGCGTGCAAAAAAGCGCCCTCGGCCTGCCGGCCGATGACCCGGCACGACATCAGAAAGGTGTCGAGCCGCACCACCCGCGGTGAGACCCGCTGCAGCAGCGCCAGGCCGACGATGCCGCTGTCGCCAAACACGTCGGCGAGTGAAAAATCGGCCACCGTCCAGCCGCTGTCGCGCACCATGGCCTGCACCCGCTGCTCGTCGTAGCGGCGCGTCGTCAGGTTGAACTGGTTGGTCTTTTGCGTCAGCTGGCTCAGCCGGGGCACGTGGGTGGGCTTGTCCAGCCCGATGCGCATCGTCATGCCCAGCCGGGCCAGATGGTCGGCCGCGCCGGCGCCAGGCAAGGCCGTGCTGTCCAGCAGGGCGCGGCGCTGCCGCTCCTGGGCGTACAACGCCGTCTTGGCCAGGTCTTCGGCGGTCATGGACAGCACCTCCAGCCGGGCCACGGCGTCCAGGCAGGTGGGCACATCCAGCACCCGCCTGGGCACCTGCACCACCTCCACTTGCGGCAGGGCGTGGCGCACCGCCGCGCATTCATGGTCGCTGTCATCGACAAAGATGAACGAGTCGAGCCCGACATTCAACTCGGCAGCCAGCGCCCGCAGGTTGTCGGGTTTGGCCAGCCAGTTGACGCGCCGGGCGGCAAAGTGGGCCTCGCGCAGCACCTGGTGCGGGTGCTCACGCAGCACCGGGTCAAGATCGGCGGCGTTGTTCTTGCTGCACAGCGCCAAAATAAAGCCGCGCTGCTGCAGGCCCAGGATGCGGCGCTGGAAATCGACAAACAGGTTGCCCGGGTAGTCGGGGCCAAGCTGGATGCCGTCGATGCCGTCCTCGCCCACCACGCCGCCCCACAGCGTGTTGTCGGCATCGAGCACCAGCACCTTGGCCCTGGGCGTGACCAGCAGCGTGCCGATGGCCAGCACCCGGCGCGCGATCTCAAAGCCGGCGGCGGCCGAAAACGGGTAGCGCGCCGAGTACCAGAAGCGCTTGTCAAAAAAGCCGCTGCGGCCCACCTGCAACATCACCTCGTCCAGGTCCAGCAGCAGGGCCGACGGCACGCTTTGGCGCAGCCACTGGCCGACATCGGCCTTGAAGGCCGACCACCAGGCCGACTCCGACAACGCGGATTGGCTGTCGTACAGGCCCAGCGCGGGTGCGGCCAGCGCCGGCAGCAGCGTGATCACCAGTTGCCCCACTTTTTGCGCGCGCCAGGCCAGCACCAGGTCTTGCAGGCTTTGCAGCGCCTGGGCGCGCACGCGGGTCTGGCCGGCTGCGTCCAGGCCGGCCAGTGGGCGCGACAAATGGGGGTGCAGGTCTTCGCGCTGCAACAGCAGCAGTGTGACATCGGGCGCATGGCGCAGCAGGGCCGAGCCGGCGCTGGCCTCTTGCAGGGCCAGGCCGTAGGGCGCGTGGTGGGTGCTCAGGGCCAGGCCTTGCAGCGCGGCCGCCAGGTCGAGCCAGGGGTCGAGCAGCTCACTGGTGTAGCTGTGCACGATGGCCAGCCGCAGCGCGCCGGTGGTCGGGCCCAGCGCGCTGGCATGGGCGGTGATCTGCTGGGCCTGGGCCGGGCTGGCCGGGCCTTTGCCGGTGCCCAGGCTGGCCCGCAGGTGGGCCAGGCTGGGCAGGCACAGCAGCTTGTCGAGATCGGTGATCGTCATCGCAAAAAAGGGGGCAGCGGCCAGCGGCCCATTCGGCCCGCAGGGCTGCCGGCGCCGTCGTCCCGGCCTTGAAAAATACAAGCCGGCGAGGCTAACACGGCACCCATGACCGGCCGGCCGGCCGCCGGCCGCCGCTGCCAAAAACGTCACCGATCGGCGGTTTGCCGGGCGCAGCGCGCCGCGCCGGGCCGGCCGCCGCGCCAGCGCCGGGCCGAGAATGCGGGGCCCTGCGGCGCCCCGCTCACCCGCTTACCCGCTCACCCGCTCACCCGCTCACCCGCTTACCCGCTTACCCGTCCACCCGCTTACCCGTCCACCCTGCCAGACCTGCCGATGCCCGCCACCCCGCCGCTGTCCGATCCGCCCGACCCGCCTGGCCCCCCCGGCCCGCCCGGCCAACCTGGCCCGACCGCGCTGGGCCAGCGTGTCTTCACCGCCGCCGACCAGCAAGCGTTTGCCGCTGCATCGCACGACTGGAACCCGATGCATGTAGACCCGGTTGCAGCGCGCCGGCTGCTGTCGGGCCGCCAGGTGGTGCACGGCATGCACACGGTGCTGTGCGCACTCGATTTCTGGCAGGCCGGCAGCCCGGCCGTGCCGCGCCACATCGCCTGCCACTTTGCCAGCCCGGTGAATGTGGGCGACCGGGTGGTCTTCAGCCAGGCCCTTACCGACACCGGCAAGACCGTGCTGCGCGCGACGGTGGACGGCCTGGTCTGCACCGAGATCGAGATCAACACCGACGCGCGCCTCGGCGCCGCGCCAGCGCCGCACCCCCGCGCTGCCGCCGCCCTGCCGGTGCGCACCGTTGCCGCACTGACCAGCCCGCTCGACGAGCCCGCCGGGTCGCAACAGGGCCAGGTGTTGCGCGTGCCGGCCTGGCCCACCGCGCTGGCGTTGGCCTGGCCCAACGCCGCGCGCACCTGGGGCCCGGGCGGGCTGTCGGCGCTGGCCCGGCTGTCGTACTTTGTCGGCATGGTCTGCCCGGGCCAGCACTCGGTGTTTTCATCGCTGCAACTCAGCCTGCCGGCAGGCCCGGTGGCCAGCGACGACCTGTGCTTTGTGGTGCGCAAATACGACGCGCGGTTCCGGCTGTTCATCGTCGCCTTTGACGGGCCTGTCAGCGGTGAGCTGCGTGCTTTTTTGCGCCCGCCGCCGCAGCCCCAGCCCCGTGCTGCCGACGTGGCGGCGCACGTCAACCGGGATGAGTTTGCCGGCCGGCGCGCGCTGGTCATCGGCGGCTCTCGTGGCCTGGGTGAGATCACGGCCAAGCTGCTGGCTGCCGGCGGCGCCAGCGTGTGCATCAGCTACGCCGCCGGTCAGCACGATGCCCACGCGGTGGCCGCCGACATCCAGGCCCAGCAACGCGGCGCGTGCCGGGTATTGCCGCTGGATTTGCGCACGGCGTCGTTCGATACCCTGTCAATAAGCCCGCAAGAACTGGACGAGGTGTATTACTTTGCCACGCCCAGAATCTATGCCAAGCGCTCGGCGTTGTTTGACCGGGCCATTTTCGACGAGTTTGTCGATTTTTACCTGCAACGCTTTTACCAGCTTTGCCAGTGGCTGGATGGCGCGCCGCGCAGCAGCCGGCTGAAGGTGTATTTGCCGTCCACCGTCTTCATCACCGACCGGCCCCGGGGCATGACCGAATATGCGATGGCCAAGGCCGCCGCCGAGGTGCTGGCCGATGATTTGAACCGCAGCCTGAAAAACGTCGAGGTGCTGCACAGCCGGCTGCCGCGCCTGGCCACTGACCAGACGGCGGGCATCCTGGCGCTGTCGGCCCAGTCCAACCTGGACACGCTG
>JANMKO010000608.1:0-2300 GCA_031372085.1 Betaproteobacteria bacterium | reverse complement strand
GCTCACGCAGGCCCAGGCCCGGGTGGCGCTGTTTTCGGGCGGGCCCAAGCTGGCCGAGTTGCGCGACAAGCTCAAGACCGCCAAGCTGCTGGACGATGGGCTGTCGCAAATCGTCTTTGTGCCGGCCGTGTTGAACTGCATTTCGGCGCAGTGACATGGCCAGCCCGTCAGCCAAGGCCCGGGCCGCCACTCCGGCCGGCGTAACAAGCACACCGGCGCAACAGCGGCGCGACTGGTCAGCGCGCACCGAGCAATCGTCGCTGCGCCTGTCGCCCACCCTGCTGGCCCAGGCCCGGGCCAATAGCCGGGCGCTGCAAGACACCAGCCTGTTGGCGCTGCTGGCCAATGAGCTGGCGCTGACGCGCGGGCCCGAGCTGACGCTGGCCTACCGCAGTGTGGTGATGGTCAGCGCGGGCTTCAAGAAAACCCAGAACCGAGGCAGCCACCGGCTCACGCTGGCGCCGTGCGTGGTGTTCATCGTGCGCCGAAAATGGTCCGCCGGCCAGACCGACGCGGGCCATGCGCAGCACCTGCCGCGCTGGCTGGTGGCTTATGCCGAGCACGGCGGTGAGCGCCAGCCGTTTGCGCTACCCACCGACGTGCAAGAAGAAACCGCCTTCAGCGGCGCGCTGGCGCACGGCCACGGGGCCACCTGGACCGAGCCGCCCGGCCGGCCATGGGAAATCGGCGCCATCGCCTGCGCCGTGAAGTTGATGCATGACAACGGCACCGAGACCTGCCTGCTCAGTGCCCAGCACGTGTTCACGCCCACGGCCGATGTGGCGTCGGGCACGCTGGAAGGCGGCTTGCCGGTGCGCCCGCTCGATGATCTGGGCCACAGCCTGGCGCTGCCCACGCTGGCCGTGACACTGCCCTGGGGCGGCATCCTGCGCGCTGCGCAAAACCCGCACCCGCCCAGCTTCGATGTGCAGTTGGCGCGGCTGGTGGATGCGGCCAGTGCGCGCCAGATCGTCGGCGCGCCCACGCTGAACGCCGCCGAGCCCTGGGTGCCCAGCTTGCAACGCCTGTTGCAGCTCAATGCCCAGCACTGGCTTCAATTGGTGGTGCCGCAAAACCATCCCGACGGCTGCGGCCGGGCGCCAATGAAGGCCCAGCTCGACAGCGTGCTGCCGTTGCCGTTTGCCATCAACTACTTTGTGCGCCGGGGCAGCCAACCCACCAGCGCCTGGATTTACCACGAGGGCCTGCTCAAGCTGCAGATCGAAGGGCCGTTGTGGCCACTGGCCGGCGACAGCGGCAGCGCCGTGGTGGTGACGCATGACGACGGCAGCGCCACGCTGGTGGGCCTGTACATCGGCGGCAACCAATCAGCGGCCTATGTCATCCCGGCCTGGCAGTTGGTCGATGCCCGGCTGTACCACGCGCTGCCGGCCGGCGCGCGGTTGCAGCCGATCTCGGTCTAGCGAGACTTAGGCAACAAGACACAAGGAGCGCCTCGATGTTCTACGACCACACAGCCTTCATCAGCCACTACGAGGCGGCGTTCTCCAAGGTCACCGCCGCGCAGTTTCAGGGGCTGGACCAGTTGCTGGGTTTTGTGCAGCTCGACCCAGAGATCAACGACGACCGCTGGGTGGCCTACATGCTGGCCACCGTCAAGCTGGAGTGCGCCAACACCTTCCAGCCGATCACCGAGTTCGGTGCGCCGTCGTGCTTCAACAAATACGAATCCAACACCGCCAAGGGGCAAGAGCTGGGCAACACCCAGCCCGGTGATGGCCTGCGCTTCAAGGGCCGGGGCTATGTGCAGATCACCGGCCGCGCCAACTATGCCCGGCTGAGCGCTGCGCTCGGCTTGGGCAGCAGCTTTGTGGACCAGCCGGTGCGGGTGTTATCGCCGCTCAATGCCTACCGCATCATGTCGCTGGGCATGCGTGACGGCCTGTTCACCCGGCGCAAGCTGGCGGGTTGCATCAATGACAGCAGCTGCGATTACGTGGCCGCCCGAAAAATCATCAACGGCCTGAACAAGGCCGACGAGATTGCCGGCTACGCCCAGCAGTTTGAAGCCGCGCTGACAGCCGCCCGCCTGGATTGAGCCCGCCGCAAGGCTGGTTGGCCCGGCCCGGCCTACCCAGCGCTGCCCCACCCAGCCCGGCAGGTAGCATCCGCGCGATGCGCGCCTTGCCCAAAAAAAGCCTGCAAAACTCACTGCTCACGCTGCGCGATCTGGCGCTCACCGCCGGCCCGTTTGTGCTGCTGGCCGCCGCCCTGCTGGTGGCCGCCTACTGGGTGCTGCAACCCACGCCGCCGCGACGGGTGGTGCTGGCCACCGGGGT
>JANMKO010000579.1:0-4562 GCA_031372085.1 Betaproteobacteria bacterium | reverse complement strand
TGCGCCACTTCAACCCCAGCGTGACGGCCTGCCCGGGCTGCGGCCGCACCACCAGCACCACCTTCCAAGAACTCACCCAGCAGATCGACGATCACTTGCGCGCGATGATGCCGGTGTGGAAGGCCAAATACCCCGGCGTCGAGAACTTGAAAGTCGCGGTGATGGGCTGCATCGTCAACGGCCCGGGCGAGAGCAAACACGCTGACATCGGCATCAGCCTGCCCGGCACCGGTGAGGCACCGGCCGCGCCGGTGTTCATCGATGGCCAGAAGGCCATGACCTTGCGCGGCGACAACATCGCGCAAGAGTTTCACCGTGTCGTTGAGACTTATATCGAGCGGCGCTACGGCACAGTCACTGCCGCGCATTGACGGCGCGCATTGACGGCGCGCGTTGACGGACGCCCACCCGCTGCCCGCCCGCTGCCGCAGCGGGGCATCCCCTTTTTGATTTTTGAGCGGCCCGCCCTGCGCGCCGGACACCACCATGGCCGACCCCCTGCAAGCCGTCAAAGGCATGAACGACATCCTGCCGCCCGAGTCTGCCCGCTGGGAGTGGCTGGAAGACAAGGTGCGCGCCCTGATGCGGCGCTACGGCTACCACAACATCCGCACCCCGATCGTTGAGCCGACGCCGCTGTTTGTGCGCGGCCTGGGTGAGGTGACTGACATCGTGGAGCGCGAGATGTACTCGTTCGAAGATTCGATGAACGGCGACCAGCTCACCTTGCGACCCGAAAACACCGCCGGCGTGGTGCGTGCGGCCATCGAGCACTCGATGCTGTATGACGGCGGAAAGCGCTTGTTCTACATCGGCGCGATGTTCCGCCATGAGCGGCCGCAGCGTGGCCGCTACCGCCAGTTCCACCAGGTGGGGGTGGAGGCGCTGGGTTTTGGCGGGCCCGAGGCCGATGCCGAGGTGATCTTGATGGCGCGCGCGCTGTGGCGCGACCTGGGGCTGGCGGATGTGCGGCTGGAGCTCAACAGCCTGGGCGTGCCGGCCGAGCGCGCCGCCCACCGCGCCGCGCTGATCGGCTACTTCGAGGCCCATGCCGAGCAGCTGGACGCTGATGCCCGGCGCCGGCTGCACAGCAACCCGCTGCGCATCCTGGACACCAAGAACCCGGCCATGCAGGCGCTGGTGGACGGCGCGCCCCAGCTGCTGGATTTTCTGGATGAGGTCTCGCTCAGCCACTTCGCGGCTGTCAAATCCGCGCTCGATGCGGTGGGCCAGCCCTACACCGTCAACCCGCGCCTGGTGCGCGGCATGGACTACTACACCCACACCGTGTTCGAGTGGATCACGCCGCTGCTGGGCGCACAGGGCACGATTTGCGGCGGCGGCCGCTACGACGGCCTGGTGGCGATGATGGGCGGCAAGCCGGCGCCCGGCGTGGGCTGGGGCATGGGGCTGGAGCGGGTGATCGACTTGCTGCTGCAAAGCGGCATCGCGCCGCCCGCCGCGCCGCCCGACGCCTACGCCGTGCTGCCCGACGGCGCCGCGCTGGCCACCACCATCGCCACGGTGGAGGCGCTGCGCGCGGCCGGCCTGGCGGTGCTGATGCATGCCGGCGGCAGCGCCGGGCTGGGCAGCATCAAATCGCAATTCAAGAAGGCCGACGCCAGCGGCGCCCGCTACGCGCTGGTCTTTGGCAGCGACGAGCTGGCGCAGGGCCTGGTGGCGGTCAAGCCGCTGCGGGATGCGGCGGCCAGCCAGGTGCTGCGCCCGCTGGCAGCGGTGGCCAGCTGGGCACAAGAACTGCGCAACGCATAATCCCGCACTTGGTTTTTTGATCCCCAGCAACAGGCGTTTCATGGCGAATTCACTCGATCTGCAAGAGCAGGAACAACTCGACGACCTCAAGGCGTTCTGGAAGAGTTATGGCAACCTGATCACCTGGGTGTTGACGGCCTGCCTGCTGGCGTTTGCCGGTTGGAACGCCTGGGGCTGGTACCAGCGTGACCAGGCGACCAAGGCCAGCGCGATGTTCGATGAGCTGGACAAAGCCGCCACCGCAGGCGATGCCGACCGGGCTGGCCGGGTTTTTAATGATTTGAAAGCGCGCTTTGGCGGCACGGCCTTTGCCCAGCAGGGTGGCTTGCTGGCGGCCCGGGTGCAATTTGACAAAGGCCAGGCCGACGCTGCCCGTGCCAGCCTGGGTTGGGTGGCCGACAACGCGCAAGAAGACGAGTACCGCAGCATTGCCCGGCTGCGCCTGGCCGGCCTGTTGCTGGACGCCAAGCAATACGACGCGGCCCTGAAAGCGCTGGACGCCGTGGCCGGCCAGGACGCCGCCAAAGGGTTTGCCGCGCTGACGGCCGACCGGCGCGGCGATGTGCTGCTGGCCCAGGGCAAGAAAGACGAGGCCCGCACCGCCTACCAGAATGCCTTCAAGACGATGAGCGACAAGCTGGATTACCGGCGTCTGGTGGAGGCCAAGCTCACCGCGCTGGGGGTGTCGCCGCAGGGTGCGCTTGACACCACTGCCGCCGGCAAAGCCGGTCCTGCCGCCACGGCCAGCGTCGCGGCCGCCGCCAGTACCGCCGCCAGTACCGCCGCCAACACGGGCGCGTCGGGGGCGGCCAAGTGATGCGCCGCGCTTCGGCGGGCGCTGTGTTGGCCATGGCGTCGCTGCTGGCCGCCGGGCTGGCCGGTTGCGCCGCCGACAAACCCAAACCGACCGCGCTGGAGGCGATCAGCCCGCAGATCGCCGGCCGCCAGGTGTGGTCGGCGCGCGTCGACTCGGTGCAATTCCCGCTGGCGGTGGCGGTGCGTGATGGCGCCTTCATCGTCGCTGGCACGGACGGCACGGTGCTGTCGCTCGACGCGCAGAGCGGCCGTGAGCTGTGGCGCGGCCAGGCCGGCGACAAGCTGTCGGCTGGTGTGGGCAGCGACGGCCGGTTTGCGGCGGTTGTCACCCGCGACAACCAGCTGGTGGTGCTGGACAAGGGCATCAAGCTGTGGGCCACCCGGCTGGCGTCACGCACCAGCACCGCGCCGCTGGTGGCCGGTGAGCGGGTGTTTGTGGTCGGCGTTGACCGCATCGTGCATGCGTTTGATGCGCTGGACGGCCGCCGGCTGTGGACGTTTCAACGCCCCGGTGAGGCCCTCACCCTCGCCCAGCCGGGTGTGCTGGCGGCCTACAAGAACACGCTGATCGCCGGCCTGGGCGCCGTGCTGGTGGGCATCGACCCGACAGCCGGCAGTGTGCGCTGGGAGGTGGCCATCACCTCACCACGTGGCACCAATGAGGTGGAGCGGCTGAATGACCTGGTCGGCCCACTGCTGCGGGTGGGCGACAGCCTGTGTGCGCGCGCCTTTCAAACGGCGGTGGGCTGCGTGGCGGTGGCCGGCACTGACCGCGCCACCCTGCGCTGGAGCCGCAATGCGGGTGGCCAGCAAGCCGTGGGCGGGGATGCCGATTTTGTCTTTGGCGGCGACGCCACCGACCGGCTCACGGCCTGGCGCGCCGCCGGTGGTGAGCTGGCCTGGACGAATGAGCGGCTGCTGTACCGAGGTTTAAGCGCGCCGCTGTCGGTCGGCAAGACGGTGATGCTGGGTGACGTGGACGGGCAGGTTCACTTCCTGGCGCGCGAAGACGGCAAAACGCTGCTGCGCCTGCCCACCGACGGCTCACCGGTGGTGGCCCAGCCGGTGCTGGCCGGCACCACCGTGCTGGTGGTCACCCGCAACGGCGGGCTGTTCGCGTTCCGCCCTGAATAACGGCGGGGCGTGACGCCCCGCCGCCTTGACCGATCCATCGTTTTTTTTGACGCACAAGGCCCACGACCATGAAACCGGTGATCGCCCTGGTAGGGCGGCCCAACGTGGGCAAGTCCACTTTGTTCAACCGCCTGACCAAAAGCCGCGACGCCATCGTCGCTGACTTCGCCGGCCTCACCCGCGACCGCCACTACGGTGAGGCCCGGCAAGGCGGCTTCGAGTTCATCGTCATCGACACCGGCGGCTTCGAGCCCGAAAAACCCACCGGCGTGGTGGCGATGATGGCGCGCCAGACCAAAGCCGCCGTGGCCGAGGCCGACGCGGTGATTTTTGTCGTGGACGCACGCAGCGGCGTGTCCGGCCAGGACCATGACATCGCGCGCTTTTTGCGCAGCGCCAACAAGCGTGTGCTGCTGTGCGTCAACAAGGCCGAAGGTCTGAGTGAATCGCCGCGGCTGGCCGAGTTTCATGAGCTGGGCATGGGCGAGCCGCACCCGATTTCGGCCTCCCACGGCCAGGGCATCCGCAGCCTGATCGAGGCCGCGCTGGTCGATTTTGTCGAGCCCGATGACGACGCTGCGCTGGCCGAAGCCGAGTCACCAGAAGGCAAGCCGATCCGGCTGGCCGTGGCCGGCCGGCCGAATGTGGGCAAGAGCACCCTGATCAACACCTGGCTGGGCGAAGAGCGGCTGGTGGCCTTTGACCAACCCGGCACCACGCGCGACGCCATCAGCGTGCCGTTTGAGCGCGCCGGCCAGCAGTTTGAGCTGATCGACACCGCTGGCCTGCGCCGCAAGGGCAAAGTGTTTGAGGCGATCGAGAAGTTCTCGGTCGTCAAG
>JANMKO010000542.1:0-2256 GCA_031372085.1 Betaproteobacteria bacterium | reverse complement strand
TCAGTTGCCGGCCGACAGCCCGGTGTAGGTGGCGGTCAGCCCACCATCGGTCTGGGTGATGGTGCAGGTGGCCTCAACGCCGTTGCTGCCGGCAGCACCGGTGCCCAGCGCCACGACGGCGGCGCTGGTGTAGCCGGTGGGCAAGCCGCCTTGCATGATGCTGGCGATGTCGTTGCAGTTGTCCACCTTGACGCATTTGTTGGCGGTGGGCACGTGTTGTGCCACCGCGCAGCCGCTGTAGTTGATGGTCATCGAGCTGGCGGCAGCGCCGGCCACGCCCTTGAGCGCAGCGGCTTTGGCGTCGCTGTTCAGGTCGATGAACTTGGGCAGTGCGGTGGCGGCCAGGATGCCAAGGATCACGATCACGACGATCAGCTCGATCATCGTGAAACCTGATGCGCGGTTTTTCATTCGGTTACTCCAGTGGAACGGGGGCGGGGCGGGGCGGGGTGGGTGGGGCAAGTCAACCCCGGTGCCTGTCGGCGCTGGGGATATCGGGGGTATCGGCAGGGTGGCGTCATTTCTTGAGCGACACCCGGCCCAAATCCCACAACGGCAGAAATACGCCCAGCGCCAGCAGCAGCACCAGGGCGCCCAGAAACACGATCAGGATCGGCTCGATCTGCTGCGACAGGGTTTTGAGCTCGTACTGCACCTCGTTGGTGTAGAGCTCGGCAATCTCTTCCATCAGCTCGTCGATGGCGCCGGTCTCCTCGCCCACCGCAATCATCTGCAGCACCACGGGGGTGAAGATGGCCGAGGCGATGGCTGCGCGCAGGATGGTGTCGCCACGCTCCACCGCCTCACGCATGGCCTCCACTTTGCGGCTGATGTGGGCGTTGTCCACGGTTTGCGCCACCACGGTGAGCGCTTGCTCGATCGGCACGCCGCTTTTCAGCGCCAGTGTGAAGCTGCGCGCAAAGCGCGACAGCGTGGCTTTTTGCACGATCGGCCCGGCCAGCGGCAGGCGCAGCTTGAAGCGGTCCCAGGCGGTGCGGCCGGCGGGCTGGGCAATCCAGCGGCGCAGGCCCAAAAAGCCGGCCACCCCCCCCAGGCCCAGCAGCCAACCGTAGTTGAGCGTGAAGTTGCTGCTGGCCACCAGGATGCGGGTGGCCAGCGGCAGCTCGGCGTTGAAGCTCTTGAAGACATCGGCAAAGGCCGGCACCACCAGGGTGTTGATCACGCCCACCGCCACCGCCATCGCGCTGACGACAAAGCTGGGGTAGCGCACGGCGGCCTTGACCTGCTGGGCCATGAAGCACTCGAACTCGATGTGTTTGAACAAGCGCAGAAACACAGCGTCCAGCCGGCCGGTCATCTCACCCACCCGCACCATCGCGATGTAGAAGTTGTCAAACACGCCGCCCTGCTGGGCAAAGCAGACCGACAGCTCGGTG
This sequence comes from Betaproteobacteria bacterium, assembly GCA_031372085.1. Taxonomy (GTDB): domain Bacteria; phylum Pseudomonadota; class Gammaproteobacteria; order Burkholderiales; family Burkholderiaceae_C; genus Pseudaquabacterium. Next base: position 859 of record JANMKO010000542.1, on the reverse strand, counting down.
CCGGCCTCCAGGCTGTGGCGCACATCGGCCAGCGTCTGTTTCATCTTGGGATTGACAGCAGACTCTTGCAGCCCGGCCAGGGCCCGCAGGATGGGCACGCCGGCACGCAGCAGGGTGTGCAACTGGCGCGAGAACAGCATCAAGTCGGCCGGCTGCACCTTGGGCTCAAACCATTTGGGCAGTTTGAGATCACCGCCACCGGCCCTGGCCGCGCCGGACGGTGCGCCGCTGCCGGCATGGATTTGCAGCGGCGTCACCCCGCGCGATTGCAGCAAGGCCGCCACGGCGCCGGCATCGGCGCCGTCCAGCTCACCGCTGACAGCGCCGCTGGCGGCGCGGCCGGTGTAGGCAAAACGGGGCATGGTGGCTTCAGGGTCTGCACCCTCCCCCGGCAAGGGGGAGGGCTGGGGTGGGGGTGGAGGGGTGGAGATCGAGCCTGCGCAGTCGCTGGCATCGATACCCCCATCCCGGCCTTCCCCCTGGCAGGGGGAAGGAGAAAAATTCACTCATCCAGCTGCGAGCCCACCCGCATCGCCTCGTCCAGGCTGGTGCGGCCGGCGGCGGCCAGGCGCAGGGCATCCCGGCGCAGCGTGTGGCCGGCCATCTGGCGCCGGCCGGCCTGGGTGAAGCGCGCCGGGTCGTTGTCATTCATCGCCTCTACCAGCGCTTGCGTCATCTCGACAAATTCATACACGCCTGAGCGGCCGCGGTAGCCGGTGTGGTTGCACTCACCGCAGCCGCGCGGCTGGCGCCAGGCGGCGCCGGCCAGCGTGCTGTCGGCCTTGTCGCCCAGCGCCAGGTGCAGCCAGGCCTGCTGCTGGGCATCGGGCACATGCGGCTCGGCGCAGGCGCCGCACAG
>JANMKO010000450.1:0-1645 GCA_031372085.1 Betaproteobacteria bacterium | reverse complement strand
CAGGGCAACTGGCTGCTGGCCAATGCCGCGCGCTGGCAGGTGCCGGGGCCGTTTCAGCTGGAGGCGGCCATCCAGTCAGCGCACTGCACGCGGCGCGACACCGGCGCCACCCCCTGGCCAGGCATCTTGCTGCTGTACCGGCATCTGCTGGCCATCGCGCCCAGCCTGGGCGCCGAGGTGGCGCATGCCGTGGCCTGCGCGCAGGCCGGTGAGCTGGCGCGGGCGGGCGCCTTGCTGGCAGCACTGGACAGCCCCCGGCTGGCCAGCTACCAACCCTACTGGGTGGCACGCGGCCATGTGGCCGCTTTGCTGGGCCACCCGGCGCCGGCCCGCCAGGCGCTGCAGCGCGCCATCGGGCTGACCAGTGCCCCGGCGGTGCGCGCCCACCTGCAAGCGCGGCTGCAAGCGCTGGGCGGGTGAGCCCCTGCCTGGCGGGGCCGCCCGGTGCGGCGGGCTCAGTTCAGCAGCACCGGGGCCGGCTTGGTGCCGGGTGGCGTGTCGGGGGCTGCGGGCCCGTCGGGCGCGGCCGGCAGCGCCAGCACGCCCCAGTCGGCCTCGGCCAGCGCCTGCTCCAGCAAGCGCAGCAGCCCGGTGGCCAGGTCGGCCGACAGTTGCAATGACAAATTGCGCCCACCCGGTTCGCGCAGCGCCAGCGCCAGGCCCGGGCCTCGTTTTGCCGGCCCCAGGTCGATGGCGCCGGGCAGCAGCGGTTCGGGCCCCAGCGGCTGGGCGGCGGGCTTGGCATCGAAGGGCGTCGCAAAATCGGTGTTCGGCAGCGGCCGGTCCCGGGCGGCCTGCGCCATCATCGCCCGCGCCTCGGGCAGCACCAGCGCGTGCGGCGCCACCCGGGCCACCCCCGCCAATGTGACCAGGTTGGCCAGCGGCGGCCACAACTGGCGCAGCATGCGGCGTGTCAGCCAGACCGCAAACATCTCGCCGCCCGCAGTGCGCAACTGCCACAGCACCCGGTCGGCCGTCGGGTGGTAGCGCACTTGCATTTGATGGATGTCCACCGGCCGATGTTACGAGAGGCCCGGTGCCGTGCCGCGCGGCCCGCCCCGGCCGGGCGCGCCGCTGCGCTGTCAAGCCGCCCCGCCCTGTCCAGCAGCGCCCCTGGCCCTGCACGCCCGGATCGTGATGTCGGTGGTGGTGGGTGGCCAGGCACGGCACCTGGCGGCGTTGCTGCACTGATCGCCAACGCGGCTTGATCCTACGCAAAGCCGTCGTCCCCATCCCCGTGCGCTGGGCTTGAAACCCCACGGCCGAGCCCAAAATCCTCTGACATCCGGAGGATTTCGCCATGCGTCTCGACAAGCTCACCACCGCCTTTCAACAAGCCCTGGCCGACGCGCAGAGCGCGGCCGTGGCCCGCGACAACCCCTACATCGAGCCCAGCCACCTGCTGGCCGCGATGTTGCTGCAGGCCGATGGCCCCAAAGCCCTGCTCGACCGGGCCGGCGCCAATACCGCCGCCCTCAAGACAGCGATGGACGTGGCCATCAACGCCCTGCCCAGCGTGCAGGGTGGCGGCCCGATACAACCCGGCCGTGATCTGCTGCAACTGCTGCAAGCGGCTGACAAAGAAGCCAGCAAGCGTGCTGACCAGTTCATCGCCAGTGAGATGTTTTTGCTGGCGCTGGCCGAC
>JANMKO010000448.1:0-1699 GCA_031372085.1 Betaproteobacteria bacterium | reverse complement strand
GAGGGCAAGAGCTACCGACTCAAGGAGGCCGCTTCACGCATCGCGCTCAGCGGGGTCGCAGACTCATAATTCGACCGTCCTGCCCGGGGGAGTTTGAGTGGCCACAGGTGGGGGAATTTGAAGTGGCCATCAGGGCTACTTGGGTGTTTCGGGCCGAATTGGCAAGAACATCACCCCTCTTGCGCGCTGGCGTAAGTCCGTAGTCGAGCATCGCTATCACACGCCAAATTGGCTTTGGCAGGATGGACTTTGCGAATCAAATACTTGGCATGACTCTAGTCGGACAAGCACCCGTCACTCCAGGGAGCGCCGCTTAGGCTGTCAACCCGGCGCATCGCTGCATGCAACACGGAAAAATTATTAGTTTTGTGGTAGATTTCTTTCACATGAAACCAGCTACCCCCCTGTTGACGAACCCGGCCCCCCGTGCAACCCCCGGTGCCGTGCTGGCCAAGGCAACCGCCCGGTCCGCTGTGCTGCTGGGCCTGAGCGGGGCCGCACTGTCGCGCGTGATTGGGGTGAGCGAGCCCACGGTGTCGCGGTTGCTCAACGGGGACCGGCCGCTGAACCCCGAGTCCAAAGAGGGTGAGTTGGCCGCACTGCTGGTGCGTGTGTTCCGGTCACTCGACGCGCTGGTCGGCAACGACGATCAGAAGCGCGTGGCCTGGATGAGAAGCCCCAACAAGGCCCTGGCCGGCGTGCCGGCGCAGCTGATCGAGAAGGCCGAGGGACTGGTGGCCACGCTGAGCTACCTGGACGGCATGCGGGCACCGGCGTGAGCAGCGCCGTCTGGCAGCCGGCCTGGTTTGCCGAGTCCATCATCGATCTGGGCATGGCCGTGTGGCGCGGCGTCGAGGCCCAGCATGTGGTCTCGACGATGCGCCTGGTGGACACGCTCGATGAGCAGGCCGAATTGGAGCGCATCCTTGAGCGCAGCAAACCGGCATTGCCGCCAGCGGCTGCACCCAGGCACTATTTGCTGAGCACACCTTTCCGCTACCGCCCGTTGCATGGCAGCCGGTTTCGCAAGCCCGGCAGCTCGGGGCTGTGGTACGGGGCCGCCACGCTGCGCACCGCTTGTGCCGAGGTGGCCTACTGGCGCTGGCGCTTCTTGATGGACAGTGCGGCGCTGGTCGGGCAAGCGCTGCATACCGAACACACCTTTTTTGAGGCGCAGGTGCTGGGCCGGGCCATCGATTTGAGCCGCCCGCCATGGTCGTCTTGCCGGCCGGCCTGGACCGACCCCAGCGACTACAGCGCCGCCCAGGCGCTGGCCGATGCGGCGCGAGGCCAGCAGGTGCAGTGGATTTGCTATGCGTCGGTGCGTGACCCGGCAGGGCTTTGCGCCGCCGTGCTGGAGGTAGAAGCGCTGGGCGTGCAGCAACCGATGCCGCAACAGACCTGGCACTGCAAGACGACCCGCAGCGCGGTGTTGATGGTGCATGACCAGGACCGCTTCAGTTGGGCGTTCTGAAAATCGCCTGTACCCGCCTGTACCCGCCTGATTGGCTGCCTCACGCCCCGCCCCGCCGCCCCTGCAGCCGCCGGTTGAACCCCCAGCCCACGCCCAGCACGCCCAGCGCGCCGACGGCCAGCACCCACGCCGTGCCCACGCGCCCCACCAGCAGCCCGGCCAGGCCCACGCCCACCGATTGGCCGCCAAAAAAGCAGGCCGCAAAGGCTGCCACCGCCGCGCCCC
>JANMKO010000393.1:0-1560 GCA_031372085.1 Betaproteobacteria bacterium | reverse complement strand
CGCCGCCTGGCTGGACGCGCTGAGCGCGCATCCGGTGTTCAAAGGTGGGCAGTTTTTGTTCGATCTGCTGGAGTGGGAGGACTTCATGCTGGACGGCGACGCACCGCCCGCACTGGACGGGCCGGCCGTGCAGCAGGCGCTCGACCGGCTGGCCGCCGGGCTGCGCAGCCTGGCAGCGGGGCTGGGCGCGCCGGCCGGTGTGCCGCTGACCATCGACATCGACGCGACCGCCGCCCCGGGGCACGCACTGCCGGCGCTGGAAGCCGGCTTCTACCTGTACCACGATGTGGTGCTGGGCGCGTTGGCGCTGTGCACCGGCCAGGCCGGCGGCTGAGGTGATTGGCCGCTGCGGCCGGGGCTCCAGACCGGCGGACTTCAGGATTTGCCGCTGTCGCGGCTGAGTTGCAGCACCTGCTGGGCCATCAGCGTGGCCGCGCCCCGGTGGGCGATGGCAAAACCCAGCGCGCGCTGCACCCAGGCGTTGCGCTCGGGGTCGCTGGCCAGCTTGACGGCGGCGCTGATGCCGGCCGCCATGTCGGCCACCTGCAGCGCCGCCCGCGCCCGCAGCGCCTGCTTGGCGGCCTGGGCAAAGTTGAAGGTGTGCGGCCCCATCACCACCGGGCAGCCGCAGGCCGCCGCCTCGATCAGGTTCTGCCCGCCAAACGGCCCAAAGCTGCCGCCCAGCAGCGCCACATCAGCGCAGGCAAAGTACACCGGCATCTCGCCCATCGAGTCACCCAGCCAGACATCGGCCGCATCGGCCTCGTCTGGCGGCAAGGCGTCCCACTCGCTGCGGCACATCACGCTCAGGCCCTGCATGTGCACCAGCGACGCCACCTCTTCGAAGCGCTGCGGATGGCGCGGTACCAGCAGCAGCAGCGGCCGCGGCTGGGGCAGCGCACCCCACAGCGCCAGCAACACGCCCTCCTCGCCCTCGCGGGTGCTGGCGGCCAGCACAACAGGGCGGTTCAGCGCCTGGCGCCACTGCAGGCCCAGCGCCGTCAGCTTGGGCGGCGGGGTCATGTCGAACTTCAGGTTGCCCGCCACCATCACCCGGGGCGCGCCAGCCTCGCGCAGACGGCAGGCGTCGTCGGCACTTTGCGCCAGCACCAGCGCCAGCCGGGCGGCGGCCGGGTGCAGCAGGGCTGACCAGCGCTGGCCTTGGCGGGCGCTGCGCTCACTCAGCCGGGCGTTGGCCATCACCACCGGCACGCCGGCGCGCTGGGCTTCGCGCATCAGGCTGGGCCACAGCTCGGTCTCCATCAGCACGCCCACGCTGGGCTGGAAGTGGCGCAAAAAGCGCCGGGTGGCGCCCGGGGTGTCGTAGGGCAGCCAGACCTGGCCGTCCACCTCGCGCAGCAATTTGCGCCCGGCGGCGCGGCCGGTGGCGGTGCTGTGCGTCAGCAGCAGGCGCAACTGCGGCCGGGCGGCGCGCAGCGCCTCGACCAGTGGCAGCGCGGCCCGGGTCTCACCCAGCGAGACGGCATGCAGCCACAGCGCACCCGGGATGGGCGGCCGGCCCCGGTAAAACCCCAGCCGCTCGGCCAGCGCCTTGCGGTA
>JANMKO010000348.1:0-31786 GCA_031372085.1 Betaproteobacteria bacterium | reverse complement strand
CTTTGGTGTGCCCACCCATGCCGAGGCCAAGGATGTGCTGGCCGGCGCGATGCTCAAGTACGCCCGCAGCGAGGTGCTGGCCGGCCCGGTGCAGGCGCCCCGTGCCGGCAGGGCCGACAAGCCCACCATCGCGCTGCTGGGTGAGGTGTTTCCGGCCGACCCGGTGATCATCGGCATGATGCTGGAGCCGATGGGCCTGGCCGCCGGCCCCGTGGTGCCAACGCGCGAATGGCGCGAGCTGTATGCCGCGCTCGACTGCGCCGCAGTGGCCGCCGTGCACCCGTTCTACACCGCCAGCGTGCGCGAGTTTGATGCGGCCGGCCGCACGGTGGTCGGCTCGGCGCCGGTGGGCCATGACGGCACCGAAGCCTGGTTGCAAGCCATCGGCCAGGCCACCAACACCGCCCAGCACCAGATCGACGCGGCCAAGAATCGCTTCCTGCCCATCATCAAAGGCGCGCTGGCCAAGACCCCCATCAAAGGCCGCATCACGCTGAGCGGCTATGAAGGCTCTGAGCTGCTGGTCGGCCGGCTGCTGGTGGAAAGCGGCGCTGACTTGCGCTACGTCGGCAGCGCCTGCCCGCGCACGCCGTGGAATGAGGCCGATTGCCAGTGGCTTGAAGCCAAAGGCGTGATGGTGCAGTTTCGTGCCTCGTTGGAGCAGGATCTGGCGGCGCTGCATGAGTTCAAGCCCGACCTGGCCATCGGCACCACGCCCATCGTGCAGGCCGCCAAAGAGCAACGCACGCCGGCGCTGTACTTCACCAACCTGATCTCGGCCCGGCCGTTGATGGGCCCGGCCGGTGCCGGCTCACTGGCCACGGTGATCAACGCGGCGATTGGCAACAAGGCACGCTTCGACACGATGAGTGAGTTTTTCGGCAGCACCGGCACGGGCCACGCGGCGGGTGTCTGGGAGGCCAGCCAGGGCGTGCCGCAAGACCGGCCCGACTTCAAGGCAGACCAGCGCCGCTTGGCGATCAAGGCCGCCAAGAAGCGCAAAGCCGAAGAGATGGTGTGATGGAAGCCGCAACATGCTGGTGCTAGACCATGACCGCGCGGGCGGCTACTGGGGCGCGGTGTATGTGTTCACCGCGATCAAGGGCCTGCAAGTGGTGATCGACGGCCCGGTGGGCTGTGAGAACTTGCCGGTCACCAGCGTGCTGCATTACACCGACGCACTGCCGCCGCATGAGTTGCCCATCGTCGTCACCGGCCTGGCCGAAGAGCAGTTGGGCCGCGAAGGCACCGAGGGCTCGATGCGCCGCGCCCATGCCGCGCTCGACCCCGATCTGCCCAGCGTAGTGGTCACCGGCTCGATTGCCGAGATGATCGGCGGCGGCGTCACCCCGGCCGGCACCAACCTGCAACGCTTTTTGCCGCGCACGATCGATGAAGACCAGTGGCAATGCGCCAACCGGGCGATGTTCTGGCTGTGGAGCGAGTACGGCCTGAAGAAGGTGCCGGCGCGCAAGCCATTTGCTGATCGTCCCGCTGGTGAGCGCCCGCGCGTCAACCTCATCGGCCCGAGCTATGGCACCTTCAACTCACCCAGTGATCTGGCCGAGATCCGCCGCCTGGTGCAAGGCATCGGCGCTGACATCAACATGGTGTTTCCGCTGGGCAGCCACCTGGCCGATGTGTCGCGGCTGGTGGAGGCCGATGTCAACATCTGCCTGTACCGTGAGTTTGGCCGGATGTTGTGTGAGGCCCTTGAGCGGCCCTACCTGCAAGCCCCCATCGGCCTGCACAGCACCACCAAGTTCTTGCGCAGCCTGGGCGCCTTGCTGGGGCTCGACCCCGAGCCCTTCATCGAGCGTGAAAAGCACAGCACGATCAAGCCGATCTGGGACTTGTGGCGCTCGGTGACGCAAGACTTTTTTGCCACCGCCAGTTTTGCGGTGGTGGCCAACGAGACCTACACCCGGGGCATCCGGCACTTTCTGGAAGACGAGCTGGGCCTGCCCTGCAATTTTGCGGTGGCACGCCGGCCCGGCGAAAAAACCGACAACGATGAGGTGCGCCGGCTCGTCAAAGAGAAAACCCCGCTGGTGCTGTACGGCAGCTACAACGAGCGCATCTACCTGGCCGAATGCGGTGGCGGCGGCATGATGAAAGCCACTTTCATCCCGGCGTCGTTCCCGCTGCCCATCATCCGCCGCCACACCGGCACGCCGTTCATGGGCTATGCCGGCGCCACCTACCTGGTGCAGGAGTTTTGCAACGCGCTGTTCGATGCGCTGTTTCACATCCTGCCGCTGGGCACCGAGCTGGACAAGGTGCACGCCACCCCCGCCCGGCTGACCACCGAAGCGCCCAGGCCCTGGGACGCCGACGCGCAAGCCTTGCTGGACCGGCTGGTGGGCCACGAGCCGGTGCTGGTGCAGATATCGGCCGCCAAAAAACTGCGTGACCGGGCCGAGCGCGATGCCCGCCAGGCCGGCGAAGACCGCATCACCGCCGAGCGTGTGGCCCAGGCGCGCGATGCCTTGAACCAAGGGGTGACGGCATGACGCCGCTGCCAACGTCTGTCTTGACACGCCGCGCGGCGTGCCAGGCCAACCCCGCCGCGCGGGCGCAGCGCGGCAACCGCCATCCCAGCACCGGCGGCCATCCGGCCACCGGCGATGTGGGCGGCGCAGGCGGCCGCAAGGCCAGACCAGGCCACCAGGCCAGGCCTGGCACCAAAGCCAAACCGGGCCGCGAGGCCGATTGAAAAAGGAAACACGTTATGGCAACCGACCGACAAGCCTCGCTGTCCGGCTTGACCGAGCAGGAGGCGAGAGAGTTTCACGGCATGTTCGTGAGCAGCTTTCTCGGGTTCACCGTGATCGCAATCATTGCGCACGTGCTGGTGTGGAACTGGCGCCCCTGGCTGTAAGCGGCCAGGCATGCATCCGTAAAACGCTCAGAAGGAGCAAACCATGGCTGCTTCAACACGCAAGTCCGATGCGCCGCATCCCGTCGAAGGCGCTCTGTCGTCGATGGTGTTCTGCGCCGGATTCGCGGTGTTTCTGGTGATCGCCCTCGTCGCCCAGATGCTTGCCATGCGGTGGCGTACCTGGTTGCCAGGCGCTGAGGGTGAAGGGTCGTTGATCGGCGGCGTCAAGTCGGCGGTTTACACCTTCATGTCATACATCCCGTAGGAGGACTGAGATATGTGGAGATTGTGGCTTTTGTTCGATCCGCGCCGTGTTCTGGTCGCGATGGCAACGTTTTTGTTTGGCCTGGCACTGCTGATTCACTTCATCTTGCTGAGCACCGACAAGTTCAACTGGCTCGACGGCACCAAGAAGGTCAAGACCGCCGCCGTGCAGATGGAGCCGCTGCAACCCCGGTCTTGATGGACTGGTTGCGCGTCTGCTGCACCCCGCAGCCGGCGGGGCCCTCGGGCCCTGCGGGCTGCTACAAATTCGCAAGACCGGCAGCCGCGCCCCAGCGTGGTGGGGCTGCCCTTTTAACCAGGAGCCGGCGATGGCCATGCTCAGCTTCGAAAAAAAATACCGCGTGCGCGGCGGCACCTTGCTCGGGGGCGACCTTTTTGACTACTGGGTGGGGCCGTTTTATGTCGGCTTCTTCGGTGTCACCGCTGCGTTCTTTGCGGTGCTGGGCACCTTGCTGATCCTCTGGGGTGCGTCCCTCGGGCCGACCTGGAATATCTGGCAGATCAACATCGCGCCGCCCGACCTGAAATGGGGCTTGCGGCTGGCGCCGCTGGCCGAGGGCGGGCTGTGGCAGTTGATCTCGATCTGTGCGCTGGGCGCGTTTGTATCGTGGGCCCTGCGCGAGGTGGAGATCTGCCGCAAGCTGGGCATGGGCTACCACGTGCCGGCCGCGTTTGGCATGGCCATCTTTGCCTACTTCACGCTGGTCTTCATCCGGCCGGTGCTGCTGGGCGCCTGGGGCCACGGCTTCCCCTACGGCATCATGAGCCACCTCGACTGGGTGTCGAACACCGGCTACCAGTACCTGCACTTCCACTACAACCCGGCGCACATGCTGGCGGTCAGCTTCTTCTTTGCCACCGCCTTTGCGCTGTCGCTGCACGGCGGGCTGGTGTTGTCGGCCACCAACCCGGCGCGCGGCGAGACGGTCAAAACCGCCGAGCACGAGAACACCTTTTTCCGCGATGCCATCGGTTACTCGATCGGCACGCTGGGCATCCACCGGCTGGGTTTGTTTCTGGCGCTGGCGGCGGTGTTCTTCAGCGCGCTGTGCATCGTGATCAGCGGCCCGTTCTGGACCCGTGGCTGGCCCGAATGGTGGAGCTGGTGGCTCAGCATGCCGATCTGGCGCTGACACGCACACCACCCCATTCGACGGAGCAGCCCCATGGCCGAGTACCAGAACCTATTCACCCGCGTGCAGGTGCATGCACCGTCCTACGCCGGCATTGCCATCGGCCGTGAGCACAGCCCGCGCACCGGCCAGCCCTTTCACCTGCATCTGCTGGGGCGCTTTGGTGACGCGCAGATCGGGCCGATCTACCTCGGCTACCTCGGCATCCTGTCGCTGGTCTGCGGCTTCATCGCTTTCGAGATCATCGGGCTGAACATGCTGGCCTCGGTCAACTGGAGCCCGGTCCAGTTTGTGCGCCAGCTGTTCTGGCTCGGGCTGGAGCCGCCGTCGCCCGAGTACGGGCTGAAGATACCGCCGCTGGCCAAGGGCGGCTGGTGGCTGATGGCCGGCATGTTCTTGACGCTGTCGATCCTGCTCTGGTGGGTGCGCATGTACCGCCGGGCCCGGGCGCTGGGCATGGGCACACATGTGCCCTGGGCCTTTGCGGCGGCGATCTGGCTGTACCTGGTGCTGGGCTTCATTCGGCCGCTGATCCTGGGCCAATGGAGTGAGGCCGTGCCGTTTGGCATCTTTCCGCACCTCGACTGGACAGCGGCCTTCTCACTGCGCTACGGCAACCTGTTCTACAACCCCTTCCACATGCTGTCGATCGCGTTTTTGTACGGCTCGGCGCTGCTGTTTGCGATGCACGGCGCCACCATCCTGGCCGTCAGCCGGTTTGGCGGTGAGCGCGAGATCGAGCAGATTCTTGACCGTGGCACCGCCAGTGAGCGCGCCGCCTTGTTCTGGCGCTGGACGATGGGCTTCAATGCCACGATGGAGTCGATCCACCGCTGGGCCTGGTGGTTTGCCGTGCTCTGCCCGCTGACCGGCGGCATCGGCATCCTGCTCACCGGCACGGTGGTTGACAACTGGTATTTGTGGGCGGTGCAGCATGGCGTGGCGCCGTCCTACCCTGCGGCTTATCCGGTGGGCCCTGATCCGGCGCTGCTGGGCAAGTGATGCACGCCGCGGCCCATCCCGTGATCCAAAAGGTATCCGCATGAAGCGCATCCACACCGCCCTGCTCTGCGCGCTGCTGGGCAGCTTGTTGCTGGCAGGCTGCGAACGCCCGCCGATGGAATCCACCCAGATCGGCTACCGCGGCACGGCCATGGGCCAGGTCAGCAACCCGCGCATCGCCGGCCCGGTGGCGGCGGCGCAAACCCTGCCCGAGCCGATCCCGGCCATCCCGTCGCCGCCCGGTAGCCCGCTGGCCAGGGACAGCTACCAGAACGTGCAGGTGCTGGGAGACTTGCCCATCGGTGAGTTCACCCGCACGATGCTGGCCATCACCGCCTGGGTGTCGCCCAAGGAAGGCTGCGCCTACTGCCATGCGGCCGGTGAAGCGCTGTCGTCGGACAAGCTGTACACCAAGGTGGTGGCGCGAAAGATGATCCAGATGACGCGCCACATCAACAACGACTGGAAGCGCCATGTCGCGGCCAGCGGGCCAGACGGGGCGGGCGGCGTCACCTGCTACACCTGCCACCGGGGCGCGCCGGTGCCGGCCAAGCTGTGGTTTGCCGAGCCGGGCGGGCGCCATGCCGGCGGTGCGTCCGCCGAGACGGGGGGGCAAAACCACCCGTCGATGGCGGCGGGCTACACCTCGCTGGGGGTCGATCCGCTGGCGCCCTATCTGCTGGGCGATGCCGTCATCCGCTCGGTCGGCACCACGGCACTGCCGGCGGGCAACCTGGCGGGCATCAAGCAGACCGAGAACACCTTCGGCTTGATGATCCACATGAGCCAGTCACTGGGCGTCAACTGCACGCATTGCCACAACACCCGGTCACTGGCCAGCTGGGACAGCAGCCCGCTGACGCGAACCACGGCTTACCACGGCATCAAGATGGCGCGTGACCTGAACAACGCCTACATGCTGCCGCTGACCAGCACCTTTCCGGCCAACCGGCTGGGGCCCACGGGCGACGTGGCCAAGATCAGCTGCGCCACCTGCCACCAGGGCTTGAACAAACCGCTCAAGGGCGCGCAACTGCTCAAAGACCATCCGGCGCTGGGCGGTGCCACGGTGGCGCTGGGCGGTGCCACGTTGGGCACGGCCGTCGCGTCGGCTGGTGGCAACACCGTGCCTGCCGCCGCCGTGACCAACGTGGCTGCCGCGGGCGCCACCACGGCCAAGCGCTGAGCCCGGGGTCGCGGGGCACCCATGCAACGCCGTGTCGCACCGCCCGAGGTGTTGCTGGCACAGCCGCGCGGCTTCTGTGCCGGCGTGGTGCGGGCCATTGACGTGGTGGAGCAGGCGCTGGCGTTGTACGGTGCCCCGGTCTATGTGTTCCACGAGATCGTGCACAACAGCCACGTGGTGCAGGCGCTGCGCTGCCAGGGCGCGGTGTTTGTGGATCTGATCGCCGACATCCCCGAGCGCGCGGTCACCATCTTCAGCGCCCACGGCGTGGCGCACAGCGTGGTGGCGCAGGCGCGCGCCCGCCAGTTGCGGGTGATCGATGCCACCTGCCCGCTGGTCAGCAAGGTGCATTTGCAGGCGCAGCGCTACGCACAACAGGGCCGCACGGTGCTGGTCATCGGCCACCCGGGCCATGACGAGGTGGTGGGCACACTGGGTGTGCTCACCGGCCCGACCCGGGTGGTGCCCACGGTGCAGGCCGCCGAGCAACTGGACTTGCCAGCCGACACCGCGCTGGCCTACGTCACGCAGACCACGCTGAGCATGGACGACGCGCGCGACATCATCCGCACACTGCAGCGGCGCTTCCCCGGCATTGAGGGGCCAACGCGGGCCGACATCTGCTACGCCACGCAAAACCGGCAGACCGCCGTGCGCGTGATGGCGCGCCAGGTGGATTGCATGCTGGTGGTGGGCGCGCGCAACAGCAGCAACAGCTGCCGCCTGCGCGAGGTGGCTGAGCAGCACGGCGTGCCGGCCTGGCTGGTGGAGCAGGCCGACCAGATACAGCCCGAGTGGTTGCGCGGTGCACGCTGCATCGGCGTGACGGCAGGCGCCAGCACGCCCGAGTTTCTGGTGCAAGGCGTCTGCAACCGGCTGCGCACGCTGGGCGTGCGGGGGGTGCGGCAATTGCCCGGCGTCGCCGAGACGGTGCGCTTCCGGCGGCCGGCGGGGCTGGCCCCCAGCCCGGCGCTCACCCCGCCCTGACGGCGGCCGTCTGCGGCGCCACTGGAGGCGGGCCGATTTTGCAGCCGGGATATGCCCACTGACCTACGTCGGCCCACTTCCAGCAGCCGATTTTCAAGCCAATGGAGCTGGCGCCTCGGGCCAGCCAGCGCACACCATGAATCGATTCAGCCGCAAGTTGATGCACACCTGGGCCGGCCTGGGCACCCGGTTTCTGCCATTTGCCGACGCCGCGTCGGCCGATCTGCCGCTGCGCCGGTTGTTGCGCCTGTCGCTGTTCCAGGTCTCGGTGGGCATGGCCCTGGTGCTGCTGATCGGCACCTTGAACCGGGTGATGATTGTCGAGCTCGAAGTGCCGGCGTCGCTGGTCGGCATCATGATCGCGTTGCCGGTGATCTTTGCGCCGTTCCGGGCGCTGATCGGCTTTCGCTCCGACACCCACCGGTCGGCGCTGGGCTGGCGCCGGGTGCCCTACATCTGGAAGGGCACGCTGGTGCAGTTTGGCGGGCTGGCCATCATGCCGTTTGCCCTGCTGGTGCTGTCGGGCGGCGGCAACGCCAGCCAATGGCCGGTGTGGATCGGCCATGCCGGCGCCGGCTTGGCGTTTTTGCTGGTTGGCGCCGGTCTGCACACGGTGCAGACCGCCGGCCTGGCGCTGGCCTGTGATCTGGCGCCTGAGGCGACACAGCCCCAGGTGGTGGGCCTGATGTACGTGATGCTGCTGCTGGGCACCATCGTCAGTGCGCTGATTTTTGGCGCCATGCTGGCGGACTTCAGCCCCGGTCGCCTGGTGCAGGTGATCCAGGGCTCGGCGGTGGCGACGATCGCGCTGAACATGCTGGCACTGTGGAAGCAAGAAACCCGACGGCCGTTGCGCGGTGCCGCCGCCACGCCGCTGGGTTTTCGCGCCTCCTGGGGCAGCTTTGCCAACGGCGACCATGCCCTGCGCCGCCTGCTGGCTGTCGGCCTGGGCACGATGGGCTTTGGCATGCAGGACGTGCTGCTGGAGCCCTACGGCGGCCAGGTGCTGCACCTGTCGGTCAGCGCCACCACCACGCTCACGGCCACGCTGGCGCTGGGTGGGCTGCTGGGCTTCTGGATCGCCTCGCGCGTGCTGGGTCGCGGCGCTGACCCCTTCCGCATCGCCGGCCAGGGCGCGATGGTCGGGGTGGCGGCGTTTCTGGCGGTGATTTTTGCGGCAACGCTGCAATCGCCCGCGCTGTTCGGGCTGGGCGCGATGCTGATCGGCTTTGGCGGCGGGCTGTTCGGTCACGGCACGCTGACTGCCACGATGAACCTGGCGCCAAAAGAGCAAGCCGGGTTGGCGCTGGGCGCCTGGGGCGCGGTGCAGGCCACTGCCGCCGGTATCGCGGTGGCCCTGGGCGGCATCCTGCGGGACCTGGCCTCGATCGTGTCGGAGCGCAGCAACACCATGCCCGCCTGGCAGGGGCCGGCCACCGGCTACATCGTCGTCTACGCGCTGGAGGTGCTGCTGCTGCTGGCCACGCTGGTGGCGATGTCACCGCTGATCAAGCGTTTGGCGCAGCACCGGCCGGCAGTGGCTGTCAACGCAGACTGACCGACCACAGAACCCCGGACGCCAAGCGCACAAGACGCTGGCCCAACCCGCCGAGCCTGGCACGAAACAGGGATCAGGATCCACAGACCCCGACCCCTGGCAGGCCAACGGCAGCACAAGCGCCCAATGGCAACGCCCTAAAGCTTGCCCGATGTCTTGGCCACCAGCACCGGGGCTGGGTTGCCAGCGCTTGTCTCGGTAGACACCACGCTCGTCGCCTGCGTCTTGGCCGGTGCCGCCGATGTGGCCGCCGGCTTGGCCTTGCCGCTGTAGTAGTTGGGGTACCAGGTGGAGTTGGTCAACACCGCCGTGTGCACGGCCAGCGCAATCACCGTGACACCGCCCAGAAACAGCGGCAAGCCCACGGTGGGGTTGACGACCAGCCAGATTTTTCCTTGGTTCATGGTCTGTTCCCCTCAGTGCAGCCAAGGCGTGTAGATGTACGCCAGCAAATGCGCCAGCGCAGCGATGAAGCCAAAAATGCGCGTGCCTTCGATCACATGCCGATGCAGTTCTTCGGCTTCTGGATGGGTCAGGCCGGTTGGCCAGACCCTGTTCGGATCAATTTCCATGGGTTTTCTCCTCGTCGGTCATGCGACCCGTCTCGTGCTGAACCCGCACGTGGGTAGTCCATGGCGGTAGGCGCCACACCTTTTGCTGTTGCCCTGTATGTAACTTAAACTAGACACATGCAAGTGTTACTCTAGATTGACACTATGCCGATGTCAACCGTCTTGATGCTGAAACGGCAGCCTGCGCGCATCGGCACGCTGCCGCGCCTGCGCCGCAGGTCAAAGCCCGTCCCCTGCGGTACTGCGCGCCCGCCGCAATGCCGGCGGGGCGGCATTGCTTGCAGCCGGTACCGCCGCAACGGCGACGCCGTGGCGGCCGGCCGGGGTGCGCAGGGCCCAGCGCCAAAGGGCTTCGGGCGGCATGGGCAGCACCAGCAACGCATGCTCCAGCGCGCCCAGCGCCAGCAAGGTGCCCACCAGGGCCAGGCCGGCCACGGCGGGTGCACCGGCCGGCAGCGCCAGCACCGCCTGCCACACCGCCATCGCCGCCAAGCCGATGGCCCCGATCGACACCGGCAACAGCGGGTTCATCGCACGGCGGCGAAAGTAGCTGTGCAGGTACTTCAGGTGATCGGGCAAAAAAGCCTCGCTCAGGTTGCGTGCGCCCAAAAACAGGTTGAGCTTGGCGCTCTGGCGCATGCCCCACAGCGCCAGATAGGTCCACAGGCCCACCCGGTTCGGCCCGTCACCCACGGCCAGCCACACCGCGCCGGCCAGCACCACCAGCGCCAGTTCATGGTGCAGCACGGTGCCGATGGCCAGCCGGGTGCGCTGCCAGCCCTGGGCGCCGGGCGGGCAGGGCTGGCGGTGCGGGCCGGTGACGATGCCGAGCAAAAAAGCAAGTTCCTGCCAGGCCCAGACCAGCAGCGCGCAGGTGAAGGCGCAGTAGCCCCCTGTCGTGCCGGTGTCGGTGCGGCTGTGCACCAGGCCCCACAGCGCAGCGGCCAGCATCACCCCGGCCCAGGCCATGGTGGTGGGATAGGTGCGGCGCGGCAGGCGGTTGAGGTAGACGATCACGCCGGTGCTCACCCACCACACCAGCAAGGTGTAGAGCACGGGCCAGATCAGCGACGACATGGCAGCCTCCGCCTGGTCGCTTCAGTGTGCAGACGCACCGCCGCCCGGGCCCCAGCGCATTGCCATTTCCATCACCACACGGGCGCCATGCGGGTGAGCGGCGGCAGGTCATGCCGTTGCACGGGCAGCAGGTACAGCCGGGCAAAGGTGGTGAAGGCCTTGACGCCGCACACGGCCTGTTGCAGCTTGCCCACCAGCCCGCCCCGCGCCTTGGCCGCGTCCATTGCCAGCGACAGCAGGCGCAGCCGCTCAAGCCCGGCGCGGAAAGTGGGGTGGTCGATGTCGAGCGACAGCGGGAAGACCTGGCGCGAGATCGCATTGGTGATGCGGAACACCTCGTAGTCGTAGGCCGTCGGGTCGAGCCCCATGGCCTTGTGCATCTCGGGCCGCTGGTGGTCACGCACATACATCGTGGCGTACACCGCCAGCAAGAAGAAGCGGATCCACAGCCGGTTGCCGCCGCTCAGCAACTTGGGGTTGGCGCGCATGATCAAGGCAAACGATTCACCGTGCCGAAACTCGTCATTGCACCAGCGCTCGAACCAGCGAAAGATCGGATGGAAGCGCAGCTCGGGTTGGCGCTCAAGCTGGCGGAAGATGGTGATGTAGCGGGCGTAGCCGATCTTCTCTGACAGGTAGGTGGCATAAAAAATGTACTTCGGCTTGAAGTAGGTCTTGGCCTTGGTGCGGCGCAAGGTGCCCAGGTCAACGCCCAGCCCGTAGTCTTTCAGCGACTGGTTGAGGAAGTTGGCATGGCGTGATTCATCACGCGCCATCCAGGTCATCAGCTGCTTGATCTGCGGGTTGCGCACCTCAGCGCGCATCTCGCTGTACAGCACGCAGCCCGAGAACTCACTGGTCAATGAGCTGACCAGAAAATCCAGAAACTCCTGCTTCAGCGCGGGCGGCAAAGCCTGGATCTGCGCGGCAAAGTCTTCACCGCGCTGAAAGTGGTCGTGGTTGTTGTCGCCCTCGTACTCGCTCATCATCTGGTCCCACTCGGCTTGCACCGGCGACACATCGATGCGGTCCATCGCGGCAAAGTCGGTGGTGTAGAAGCGCGGCGTCAGCAGGCTGCTGGCACGCGCCCGGGCGATGGCGTCGGCCGGGCTGTTCAGGGCGTCGTCAAAGGCCGGGCCGGCTGACGAGGTGGTGGGTTGCGGTGTGCTCATGGCGGGGGCCCTTTCAAGCAGGGTGGGTGTTCAGCGCGACGGTGCGTCCAGCAGCCGGGCAAACGCCGACGCCTGGGCCACGCCAAAGGATTCGATGTCCAGCCGGCGGCCGGTGCTGGGGTCTTGCAGTGTCAGCCGGCCGTCGGCTCGGGCCACCAGGTGAAACGGTGCGTCCGCGCCGATGCCGCTGCTGCGGCGCTCACGCACCAGTGCGCGCAGCGCACCGCGCACAAACGGCTCACCGCCCGGGGCGATGTCGCGCAGCGTGCTGCCATCTGCGGCATTGCGCACGGTGATGCCGCCGCCGGGCTGGTCGTCAAAGCGCAGCAGGCGCTCGGCCACCACCGGCGCGGTGGCGGCGGCATTGCTGCGGCCGTCGCCCCACTGGCGGTAAGCCAGCACCGCCAACAGCGAGACCACCACCAGCAAGCCCATGCCGGCCAGCGGCAGCCGGGGCACGGTGAAATCATGGGAGTGGCTGCTGCTCATGGTCGGGCTCGTTGGCTGTTGGGATCAGATCGCGCTGGAAATCGCCGACTGGAAATGGCGGACTGGAAATCGCGGGGGCTGGGCATCTCGGGCGGGGCATTGCGAGTGGGTGATCGTGCGCCTCGCGCCGCTCAGGCCACCGCCGGCCGGCCCATGCGCATCGGCCGCAGGGCCGCTGTGGCGGGCAGGCCGTCTGGCGCGGTGCCCGCAGCGCCGGGCTGGGCCAGCGTGGCGCTGAGTGCATCGGCCAGCAGGTGCGCCACGGCCTGGGCATCGGGCAGCGCGCGCAGCATCGGCTCGGGCCGCGACAGCGCCCACGGCCGGGCATGCGGCCACAGGTTGAGGTAGGCAATGCGCTGCGGCGGCAACAGGCGCAGCGTGATGTCACCACCGCCGTCGCGGCGCTGGCGCAGTGCGGCAGCGTCCAGGCGCGACAGCGGCAGGTTGAAGGTCACCGTCAAGACGATGCCCAGCCGCATCACCACCCGCTTGTTGGTCAGCGTGTAGACGGTGGTGCGGGCCGACAGCCAGGCCAGCAGCGCCAGCAGGCCCAGCCCGGCCGCCGCCAGCGGCACCGGCCACAGCAGCGACGCGGCGGCCTGCAGCCCACTGCCGCTGCTGGCCAGCACGTCGATGAAACGCCAGGCGATCATCACGCCGAAGTAGATCGCCAGCTTGCGCAGGTGAAACGCCTGCAGCGCCAGCCGGCGCCCATCGGGCGTGCCTTGCCATAGCATCTGCTCACCCGGCGGCAGGCGGTCAGGCAGGCCACGCACCGGCTCAAATTCATGCTCGCCGGTGGCAGAAACACGTTGCGCTTTCATCTTGGCCGCTCCAGGGTCACGTCAGATCAGGGTCACGTCAGATCAAGGGCTCGGCACGCGACGGCTCGGCGTACAAGGTACCGGCGCCGTAATAGGCCATGACCTTCTCTTCTTCCAGAAACGTCACTTGCTCGGCGCTGCGGGTGCCGGGCACGTCGGCAAACTGGTGGCCCAGGATGCTGGCCACCTTGACATCGCGCTCACTGACGCGGGCAAAGTTCATCGGCAGCAGCACGTTGCGGCCGCCCGGCACGGCCACCTCGATGTAGCGGAAGATCATCTCCGCGCGGTCCACCCACAAATCCACCACCGTGCCGCCGACCACCCGGTCAGCGCCGCGCACCGGCCAGCCACGCGGGTCGGGGTCGCCGCCGTCCACGCCAAAATCGGGCAGCACGCGCAGCGGCACGATGCGCACCTCACCCTCATGGGTGCGGTCGGGCACGTCGGGCCGGTTGGCCCAGGCACCCGGGCCCACACCGGCCAGCAGCGGGTTGCCCAGCGGCACCAGCGGTGAGCCGGCAAACCGGTCATTCGGCCGGGCGTTGGGCACCGGCTCGATGTCGGTCTGGCGCGGCGCCTGGCGGGTGCTGCCATCGGCCAGGTAGAAGGTCTTGGGCGGCGGTATGGCCGGAAAACCCTGGCTGGTGCCGCGCCCGATGCCGTCTTCGCGTTGCAGTGGATAGCCCTCGCGCTTGTTCTCGCCGTGCAGGTAGACGATCAATCCGGCAAAAAACAGCCAGAACAGGTACAGCACGATCTGCGCAACGTCGATCTGGCTGGTGATGGCGCCCACAGTGGACATGGCAGAACTCCTTTGAAAAAAACAGACAGCGGGTTCAAAACCGAGGCCGGCGCTACGCACTAACCCGGAAACTCAGCCAGGCCAAAAGCCGGCGTGTGGGGCTCGTGCGGCCGGTCAGCCGCCGACGCCCGCCGCACCAGCGGGCCCAAGGTCACCAGGGTGGCAAATAGCAGCCCGATTTCCAGGTGGTAGACCACGCTGTAGCCAGTGGCCGGGCTGGCCAGCGCATCGCCCAGCCAGCCGGTGGCGGCCAATGCCGTTGCGCCGTCGCGCAGCGCACCGCCGGCCGCAATCGCCAGGCCGGCCGCGCTGGCCTGCACGGTGCCCCAGGCGCCCAGCGCCATGCCGTTGTTCAACAGCGGGCCCGCGCTGCCGGGCGCCAGGCGGGCCGTGCCCAGACCGATCACCTCGGTCAACGTGGCCACGCTGAACAGCCCGCCGCCCAGGCCGATGAGCAGCGCGCCGGCAAAAAACAACAGCGACGAGCCGGCCGGCACTGAAAAAATCACCGCCGCAAACGCCAGCACACCCACCAGCGCGCCGCGCGCGGCCAACCGGATCGGGTCGATCCCGTCCTGCAACTGGCGTGCGGCCATCGAGAACGCGGCCAGCGCGCCCAGCGCGGTGAAAGCGGTGAGCATCGACGTGCTGCCCACATCCAGGCCCAGGATCTGCCCGCCAAAAGGCTCCAGCAGGATGTCTTGCATGCTGAAGGCCGCCGTGCCCAGGCCCACCGCCCACAGCAGGCGGCGGGCGCGCGGCACGCCGGTGAAGGCACGCCAGGCGTCGGCAAAGCGCGGCGCGGGCGGCTCGGCCGTGCGCTGGGCCCCGCGCGGCCGGCGCGGCTCTTGCTTCCACAGCGCAATGCCGTTCAGCAGCATCGTCACCACCGCTGCGCCCTGCACCACCTGCACCAGCCGGGTGGGGCTGAAATCACGCAGCAGCCAGCTGAAGACCAGCGCGCTGGCCCCTGTGCCCAGCAGCAGCGACACATAGAGCAGCGCCACCACCCGGGGCCGGGACGCCGCCGGTGCCAGATCGGTGGCCAGCGCCAGGCCGGCGGTCTGCGTGGTGTGCAGCCCGGCGCCCAGCAGCAAAAAGCCCAACGCCGCACCGGCATGGCCCACCCAGGCCGGGCCGTCACCGTCACCGGTGAGCACCAGCATCGCAAACGGGATGATGGCCAACCCGCCAAACTGCATCAGCGAGCCAAACCAGATGTAGGGCACACGCTTCCAGCCCAGCGCCGACAGGTGGTTGTCACTGCGGTGGCCCACCAGCGCGCGCAGCGGCGCAAAGGCAATCGGCAGCGCCACCATCAGCGCCACCAGCCAGGCCGGCACCGACAGCTCAACAATCATCACCCGGTTCAACGTGCCGTTGAGCAGCGCCAGCGCCATGCCCACCGACACCTGAAACAGCGACAAGCGCAGCAGCCGGGCCAGCGGCAGGTCGGTGCTGGCGGCATCGGCAAACGGCAGCAGGCTGGCGGGAATGCGCAGCCAGCCCCGCACCGCGAGTTGCTGCAATTTCATGCCGCAGGCCCCGCTGCGCCGGGATGCAGCCATTGCAATGCCTGCGATTTGTAAAAGCCGCTGGACACCCGCTGCGTCTTGCCGGTTTGCCAATTGCGCAACACCGGATCGCGGGCCCGCAGCGACGCCAGCCGGCCCTCGGCCATCGGGTTGAGCCAGGGGGCACGGTCGCCGCGTGGCAACAACCGGCCCAGCGAGATCATCGTGGCCAGCAGCGGCGTGCGGGGTGCAAAGGTGAAGTTGATCGTGCCCGACGTGCGCTCGGCCAGGCGCGACAGCGCGGCCACCGCGTCATCGGTGCCGTAGTGGATGATGGAATCCATCGCCACCACATGATGGAAGTGGCCGAGTGCCGCATCCAGCATGTCGCCACTGCGAAAGTCGATGCTGCCGGCCAGCCCGTCGGGCAAGCGGTCGCGCGCCAGGCTCACCAGCGTGGGCGACAGATCGATGGCCACCACCTCGGCGCCACGCCGCGCCGCCTCCACCGCCAGCGCGCCGGTGCCGCAGCCGGCGTCCAGCACCCGTTGGCCGCGCAGATCGGCCGGCAACCACGACAGCAAGGTGCAACGCATCTGGTCACGCCCGGCGCGCACGGTGGCGCGGATGCGGCCCACCGGGGCGTCGCTGGTCAGGCGCTCCCAGGCGGCCACTGCGGTGCGGTCAAAGTAGTGCTCGATCTCGCTGCGGCGGGTGGTGTAGCTGGCGCTGTCCATGGGGTTCTTCGAGGCGGTGGACGGGTTCAATCAAAGCCCAGCAGGTCAAAAATATCGCGGTCTTTCATCGGCACGCAGTTCAGCGGCTCGGTGCCCAGCCACAGTGACGCGGCCAGCCGCATGTACTCTTTTTGCACCAGTTCCAGCTCGGGTGAATACTCCATCTCGAACAAGGTGGATTTTTTCAGCCGGCTGCGCCGGATCACGTCCAGGTCGGGGAAGTGCGCCGCCAGCTTGAGCCCGATCTTGTTGTTGTATTTGTCGATCTGGTCGGTGGCCGCGCTGCGGTTGGCAATCACCCCGCCCAGCCGCACGTTGTAGTTTTTGGCCTTGGCGCCGATGGCCTGCACGATGCGGTTCATCGCGAAGATCGAGTCAAAGTCATTCGCGGTGACGATCAATGCCCTGTCAGCGTGTTGCAGCGGCGCGGCAAAGCCGCCGCACACCACATCGCCCAGCACGTCAAAGATCACCACATCGGTGTCTTCCAGCAGGTGGTGCTCTTTGAGCAGCTTGACGGTCTGGCCCACCACATAGCCGCCGCAGCCGGTGCCGGCCGGCGGGCCACCGGCCTCTACACACATCACGCCGTTGTAGCCTTCGAAGACAAAGTCTTCCACCCGCAGCTCTTCGGCATGGAAGTCGACCGTCTCCAGCACGTCGATCACCGTGGGCAGCATCTTTTTGGTCAGCGTGAAGGTGGAGTCGTGCTTCGGGTCGCAGCCGATTTGCAGCACCCGCTTGCCCAGCTTCGAGAACGCCGCCGACAGGTTGCTGGACGTGGTGCTTTTGCCGATGCCACCTTTGCCGTAGATCGCAAACACCTTGGCGGTGCCGATCTTGACGCCCGGGTCCAGCATCACTTGCTGGCTGCCCTCGCCGTCCAGCTGGATGCGAGACGCACCGGTGGGGCGGCCGCCGCGCAGGATTTGCGACGGGGAGATGGTTGCTGTGTTCATGCGGCGGCCCTTTCAGTGGCTTGCGCGGTGGCCGGGGTGGCAAAGACACCCTCCAGCCGGTCTTCAAGTTCTTCACCGGCGCGGCGCAGCGCGTCCAGCGTGTTGGCGTCGGGCTGCCAGTAGTTGCGCTCACTGGCTTCGATCAGCCGGTTGGCCACCCGGGCAGACGCGGTCGGGTTCAAGTGGGCCAGCCGCTCGCGCATCGCCGGATCGAGCAAAAAGGTGTCGGTCAACTGTTGATAAACCCAGGGCTGCACCTGGCCGGTGGTGGCCGACCAGCCCATCGTGTTGGTGACATGCACCTCGATCTGGCGCACGCCCTCGTAGCCGTGGTCCAGCATGCCCTCGTACCACTTCGGGTTCAGCATGCGGGTACGCGTCTCCAGTGCCACCTGCTCACGCAGGCTGCGCACCGCCCCATCGCCCTGTGTCTGGTCACCGATGTAGACCGGCGGCGTGGCGCCGCCCTTGGCCACTTTGACGGCCTGGGTGATGCCGCCCAGGGTGTCAAAGTAGTTGTCCACCGTGGTGACGCCCAGCTCCACCGAGTCGAGGTTCTGGTAGGTCAGCGCCACATCGGCCAGCGCACTTTTCAGCAGCGCAGTCTGCTGCACCGCGCGGCCGGTGCGGCCGTAGGCAAACCCTTTTCGGCGGGTGTAGGTCTCGGCCAGCTCACCCTCATCCGTCCACTGGCTGCTTTCGACCAGGTTGTTGACATTCGAGCCATACGCGCCCTCGGCATTGCCGTAGACCCGCAGCGCGGCGATCTCCAGCGTGCAGCCGTGCTCTTGCTGGTAGGCCAGCGCATGTTTGCGGATGAAGTTGAGGTGCAGCGGTTCTTCGGCAGCGGATGCCGCCAGAAACGCGCCCTCGGCCAGCAGCTTGATTTGCAGCGGCATCAGGTCACGGAAGATGCCCGACAGCGTGATCACCACATCGATGCGCGGCCGCCCCAAATCGGCCAGCGGCAGCAGCGTGGCGCCTGCGATGCGGCCGTAGCTGTCAAAGCGCGGCAGCACGCCCATCAAGGCCAGGGCCTGGGCGATGGGTGCGCCCTCGTTCTTCAGGTTGTCGCTGCCCCACAGCACCATCGCGATCGATTCAGGCAGGGGGTTGCCGTCGGCCAGGTGCTTGTCCAGCAGGCGCTGGGCTTGCTTGGCGCCGTCCTGCACGGCAAATGCGCTGGGGATTCGGAACGGGTCAAAACCGTGCATGTTGCGGCCGGTGGGCAGCACCGCCGGGGTGCGCAGGATGTCGCCACCGGGCGCCGGGCGGATGTAGCGGCCGTCCAGCGCGCGCAGCAGGGCCGGCACCTCGGTATCCACCGCCAGCATCGTGTTGGCAGCGGCCAGCTCACGCAGCAGCGCCAGCGTGGTCTCGTCGCGCGCCTGGCCGCCCATCGCACCGCTGGCCAGCGCCTGCTCGGCGCTGTGGCCGGCCACCAGCGCCTGCACCGCCGGGCGGGCCAGCGTGCGGCCGTGCGACGCCTCGGCCATCGCCAGCAGCATGTCCACCCGCTCGGTGGCGCTGGGTGCCCGGCCGGCCACATGCAGGCCGTTTGGGATCAGCGTGTACTCCAGCGCCAGCAGTTGCTCGGCCAGTTGGGCCACCCGGGCATCGGCCTCATTGGCGTGCTGGCTGGGCCACAGCGGCTCGGCCTCAGTCAGGTTCAACACGGCGGCTTGCGATTGCAGCAGCAGTGCCAGCTCGGCCCGCTCAGCCGCCAACGGCGCCATCAAACGCCAGCGGTCGATCGAGGCTTTCAGGTCGCTCAAACCTTTGTACAGCCCGGCCTGCGACACCGGCGGCGTGAGGTAGCTGATCAGCGTGGCACCCGAGCGGCGCTTGGCAATCGCGCCTTCGGACGGGTTGTTCGAGGCATACAAATAGACATTGGGCAGGTCGTCGATCAGCCGGTCTGGCCAGCAGGTGCCTGACAAGCCGCTCTGCTTGCCGGGCATGAACTCCAATGCGCCGTGGGTGCCGAAATGCAGCACCGCATGGGCTTTGAAGTCTTGCCGCAGGTAACGGTAAAAGGCCGAGAAGGCATGGGTGGGGGCCAAGCCTTTCTCGAACAGCAGGCGCATCGGGTCGCCCTCGTAGCCAAACGACGGCTGCACGGCCACCAGCACATTGCCAAACTGCCGGCCCAGCACAAAGATCGCCCGGCCGTTGCTGAGCTGGCGGCCCGGCGCCGGGCCCCACTGGGCCTCGATCTCGGCCAGCCAGCGCTCACGCCGCACATGCTCATCGGTGGGGATCAGCGCATGCACATTGGCGTCGGCCCCGTGCTGGGCCGCGTTGCCGTGCAGCACGGCGTCGCGCAGCGCGTCGATGCTGGCCGGCATGTCAACGGTGTAGCCGTCGGCCTTCATGCCGGTCAGGGTGTGGAACAGCGACTCAAACACCGACAGGTAAGCCGCGCTGCCCACATTGCCGGCATTGGGCGGAAAGTTGAAGACCACCACCGCTACCTTGCGCTGGGCGCGCTGGCTGCGCCGCAGCGCCACCCATTTGGCCACGCGGGCGGCCAGCATCAGCGCCCGCTCGGGGCAGGTGTGCATGTCTTGCGCGGTGTTGGACGCCGTGAACGTACAAGCGTGGTGGCAGCCGTTGCAAGTGACACCCGCCGCACCCGGCCGGCCGCCAAACACGATGGGGCTGGTGCTGCCGTCCAGCTCGGGGATGGCGACCATGATGGTGGATTCCACCGGCAGCAGGCCGCGGTCTGAGCCGCCCCACTGGTCAAGCGTTTGAAACTCCACCGGATGGGCCGCCACATACGGCACGTCCAGCAGCGCCAGCACGTCTTCGGCCGCTTTGGCGTCGTTGTAGGCCGGGCCGCCGACCAATGAGAAGCCGGTGAGCGAGACCACCGCGTCCACCGTGGCTTTGCCGTCCTTCATGAAAAACTGCTGGATGGCGGGGCGTGAATCGAGCCCGGCGGCAAACGCCGGCACCACCCGCAGGCCCTTGCATTCCAGCGCGGCGATCACGCCGTCGTAGTGGCCGGCGTTGTTGGACAGCAGGTACGAGCGCAGCATCAGGATGCCGACCGTGCCCTGCGCTGCCCGGCCCTGCCCGGCTGCGCGCACAGGCCACGGCAGCGCAGCGGCATCGGCCGACAGGCGGCCCGGCATGCGTGGGTGATAGACGCCCAGCTCGGGGTAGTCCACCGGCGGCAGCGGCTTGACCAGGCCGCGCAGGCTGCGGCGCGGGCCGTCCACGCCCCGGTCCACCACATGGCGTACCAGGTTTAGCAGGTTGTCGTCCGAGCCGCCCAGCCAATACTGCAAGGTGAGGAAATAAGCCCGCACATCCTGCGCCGTGCCAGGGATGAAGCGCAGCATCTGCGGGATGCGGCGCAGCATCTTCATCTGCGCCGCGCCGCCGGTGGCGGCCTTCTCTTTGCTGCCGCGCAGCTTTTTCAGCAAGGCCATCGGCCCGCTGGCTGGCTTGCCCATGTCGAATTGGCCGAGCCGGGTGAGCTTGACCACCTCGGTGGCAGACATCAGGCAGATCATCGCGTCGCAGTGGTCGCGGCGGGCGCGCAGCGCGTCGAGGATCGGCAAAAAATGGTCTTCGAGAAACAGCATGCCGGCCACCACGATGTCGGCCTGGGCAATGTCGTCGCGGCAGCGCTGGGTGGCGGCGTCATGGCCGGCAAACTCAGACGCGGCATGCTGGGTGAGGTGCAGGCCGGGCAGATCGTGGTGCAGCGTGGCCCGGGCGCGCGCCAGTGCGCTGGTCAGGTGGGTGTCCATCGTGATCAGCACCACCCGCACGGCGGTGTGCGCAGGCGCCCGCAAGGCGTCAACGGCTGAAATGGGCTTTGGCGTCATAAAGAGTCTCGACGGTGATCACCGCAATGCGCTGTTCTTGCGCATATCGCTCGGTGTTGCGGCGGGCTTTGCCACGCACGAAGAAGGGAATCTTGCGAAGCTCTTGCGCCGCATCGGCGGCCCACGGCGCCGGCATCGTGGCCGTGGGGTGGTTGCCGATGCTGGAAACATCAGTGGTTAGCGGGGCCGGCAGCTCGATCAGGGCCACCGCCACGGCCGGCGCATCGGCCGGGGGCCGCGCCACCGGCGGGGGGGCCTGCGATGGCGCAAGACCCCCCGCGTGCCCGCCCAGGTGCGACGGCGCGGCGTCTTCATGGAACTCGGCATCGCCTTTGAACATGCCCAGCAAATGCTCTTCCAGCCCCATCATCAGCGGATGCACCCAGGTGTCGAACAGCACGTTGGCGCCTTCGATGCCCATTTGCGGTGAGTAGCGGGCCGGGAAATCCTGCACATGCACGGGGGCCGAGATCACGGCGCACGGCAGGCCCAGCCTTTTGGCGATGTGCCGCTCCATCTGCGTGCCCAGCACCAGCTCCACGCCCAGCCCGGCGATGTGGGCTTCTACTTCGAGGTAGTCGTCGGTGATCAGCGCCTCAACCCCGTACCGCTTGGCGGCCTCACGCACCGGCCGGGCAAACTCGCGGCTGTAAGTGCCCAGGCCCACCACCGTGAAGCCCAGCTCGGTGGCGGCCACCCGGGCAGCGGCCACCACATGGCTGGCGTCACCAAATACAAACACCCGCTTGCCGGTGAGGTAGGTTGAATCAACCGAGCGCGCATACCAGGGGGCGCGGGCGCCCAGCGCTTCAAGCCGGGCCAGCAGCGGCGCCGCATCGATGCCGGCCAGCCGCGCCACCTCGGCGATGAAATCCCGGGTGGCGCCCATGCCGATCGGCATCACCGTGGTGTGCGGCTGGCCATGGTTGCGGCGCAACCAGGCGGCTGCCGTCTCGGCCACCTCGGGGTACAACACCACATTGAAGTCAGCATCACCCAGGCGGCGCAGGTCGGCCACGCTGGCGTTCATCGGTGCCACCACGTTGAGGGCAATGCCCATCTGGCCCAGCAGCTTGGTGATCTCGGTCACGTCGTCGCGGTGCCGGAACCCCAACGCGGTGGCGCCCAGCAGGTTGCAGCTTGGTGCCTGGCCAGCCGGGCGGGCAGCCCGTGCGGATGCGGATGCGCTTGCGGATGCGCTTGCGGATGCGGATGCGGATGCGGATGCGGATGCGGATGCGGTGGCCTGTGGTGTGGGTGCCGGGCACAGCGTGCGCACCAGTTGGTAAAACGTCTCGGCCGCGCCCCAGTTTTCTTTGCGCTGGTAGGCCGGCAGCTCCAGTGCCACCACCGGCACCGGCAGGCCGATGGCGCTGGCCAGGCCACCCGGGTCGTCCTGGATCAGCTCGGCGGTGCACGACGCACCCACCAGCATGGCGGCCGGCTTGAAGCGCTGGTAGGCATCCCGCGTGGCGGTTTTGAGCAGCACTGCCGTGTCGCCGCCCAGATCACGCGCCTGGAAGGTGGTGTAGGTGACCGGCGGGCGCTTGTCGCTGCGCTGGATCATCGTGAACAGCAGGTCGGCATAGGTGTCGCCCTGGGGCGCGTGCAGCACGTAGTGCACGTCCGTCAGCGCGGTGGCGATGCGCATCGCGCCGACATGCGGCGGGCCTTCGTAAGTCCAGAGCGTGAGTTGCATCGCTTGATTGGCCGGAATGCGTCAGGCGGCCAGCGCGGTGCTGGCGGCGGTGGCAGTGACGCTGCTGCGCCCCAGCATCTCGCGGCGCAGCAGCGGCCGAGCAAACAACTCGGCCAGATCACCGGCCTGCTCAAAGCCCTGGATGGGGGTGAAGACCAGCTCGATCGACCATTTGGTGGTCAGGCCTTCGCCTTCCAGCGGATTGGCCAGGCCGAGGCCACAGACCACCAGATCGGGCGCGGCGGCGCGGCAGCGGTCGAGTTGCAATTCGAGGTGCTGACCTTCTGACAGCACGGTGCCGGCCGGCAGCAGCGCCAGCTCAGCGGCCAGGTGGGCGCGGTGCAGGTAGGGCGTGCCCACCTCGGCCAGCACCATGCCCAGCTCACGCGACAAAAACCGGGCCAGTGGCAGCTCCAGCTGCGAATCCGGAAAGAAGAAGATGCTTTTGCCGGCCAGCCGGGGCCGCTGCCTGGCCACCGCTTGGCTGGCGCGCTGGCGGGCGGGTGCAATCACCCGCTCAAACAGCGCCGCGTGCACCCCCAGCGCGCTGGCCGCCGCCCACAACCAGGCTTGTGTGCCCTCGGCACCCAGCGGAAATGGCGCGTCCAGCCGCACCGCGCCGCGGGCTTCCAGCGCCCGGGCGGTGTCGGCCAAAAACGGCTGGGCCAGCAGCAGGCGCGTGCCCGCACCCACCGCCGGCAGCGCACCGGCCCGGCGCGGCGGGAAAAACTGCACCGCGCCCAGGCCCATCGCGGCAAACAGCCGGCGGAACTGGTCTTCCACCACATCGGCCAGCACGCCCACCACCAGCAGCGCGGGCGGGGTTTGTGGCGCGCTTTCGGCTGTCTGCGCCGGCATCTCGGGCACCAGTGCGGCCAGGCAGGCATCCTCACCCTGGGTGAAAGTGGTCTCGATACCGCTGCCCGAATAGCTCAGCACCCGCACATTCGGCAGGTGGCGTTGCGACAGCCGCTGCGCGGCTTTTGACAGATCCAGCTTGATCACCTCGGACGGGCAAGAGCCCACCAGAAACAGCAGCTTGATCTCGGGCCGGCGCGACAACAACTGGCCCGCCACCCGGTCCAGCTCGTCTTGCGCATCGGCGATGCCGGCCAGATCACGCTCGTCGATGATGGCGGTGGCAAACCGCGGCTCGGCAAAAATCATCACCCCGGCGGCCGACTGCAACAGGTGGGCGCAGGTGCGCAAGCCCACCACCAGAAAAAACGCATCCTGAATCTTGCGGTGCAGCCAGACGATGCCGGTGAGGCCGCAAAACACCTCACGCTGGCCGCGCTCACGCAGCACCGGGGCGTCGCTGCAACCGGTGTCGAGCCGCAGCGGGATGACCGCGCCGGTGGTCGCGCCCATTTTTGTGCCGATGACCGCGCTCATGCCGCCGCCCCCAGCCGCGCCGCACGCAGCTTCAGGATGAACTGGGTGGCGTTGATCACATAGCTGGCATAAGCCGCCAGCGCCAGCAGCATCTGGCCGCGTGCGCCCAGTGAACCGGTAAACACCGCCACCAGGTAGCCGGTGTGCAGCGCCAGCACCAGCATGCTGAACACGTCTTCCCAGTAAAACGCCGGGGCGAACAGGTAGCAGTCAAACACCACCTTCTCCCAGATGCAGCCGGTGACCATGATGGTGTAGAGCAGCAGCGTCTTGATGACAACCGAGGCGGTGGCCGCGTCCAGCCCCTGGCCGGTGAGCAGGTAGCGCAGCACCAGCGTCAGGCTGACGGCAAACACCAAAAATTGCAGCGGCGCCAGCAGGCCCTGCACCAGCGTCCACCGCGTGGCATCGCGGCGCAGGCGCTGCTCAGGCGTGTAAAGCGGCGCACGGGGCGCAGCAGCGCATGCAGGCTGCTGCAAAGGGCTGGTCCGGAAACTGGGCATGGCGCCAATCTAGAGGCCGACCCGAAAAGTGTCAATCAGGGTTGACGTATTTTTTGATTGACATTAATCTGGCGACCGACGCACTTCCGACTCAGTATTTGCCCGAAGCCGTCTTGACGCGATGCAGCGCACATCAGACATTCGGCCACCATCAAGCATCACCCGACGCCGTCACCGGCGCAGCAAGCGGCCCGCCATCCAGCGGGCACGGCCGGATGGACCCCTGGCGAGGAGACCGCAGTGACCCGGTTGCAACGAGAAGATTCCAGCGCCCATGACAGCGCTGCGGCGGGCTGGGCCCAGCAGGCCGAGGCGGCCGATTGCTGGCAAGAGATGCAGTCGCTCAGCGCCGGTGGCGGCCATGCCGCCTGGGCCTCGCTGGCCAGCCAGCGCCCGGCGGTTGAAGACCGGGTGTCACGGCTGGTGGACGCCATCGAGCGCGACATCATCCCCCGGCTGGTGCGGGCCCACGCCCAGACCACCGAGGCCGCCAACAAACCGGTGGTGGCCCCCGGCGCGGCCGAGGTGGCGGCCTTTACCGCTGCCGTCATGGCGCGTGACGATGGCGCGATCCAGGCCCAGATGGCCGCGCTGCGCGAGCGCGGCGTCAGCGTCGAGTCGCTCTACGTCGATTTGCTGGCGCCGGCCGCCCGCCACCTGGGTGAACTGTGGGACGA
Source organism: Betaproteobacteria bacterium (assembly GCA_031372085.1). GTDB lineage: Bacteria > Pseudomonadota > Gammaproteobacteria > Burkholderiales > Burkholderiaceae_C > Pseudaquabacterium. The sequence goes on along the minus strand of JANMKO010000348.1, from coordinate 6,489 downwards.
CGACCGCTGCCACTTTGCCGATGTCACCGTCGGCCTGGGCCGGCTGCAACAGATAATGCGCGGTTTGAGTGCGGCATTTGGCACCGATATCGACCCGCCTGCCGGCGGGCGCCGGGCGCTGCTGATGCCCGCCCCCGGCGACCAACACACCTTCGGCCTGTCGATGGTGGCCGAGTTCTTTGCGCGGGCCGGCTGGGAGGTGGTCGGCGTGATGGACCCGATGTCGGCCAGCCTCCAGGACAGGGTGAAAAACGAATGGTTCGATCTGGTCGGCATCTCTGCCGGCAGCACCTCCCGCGTAGACGACATGGTCGCCTGCATTGCGGCCGTGCGCCGGCACTCGCACAACCGGGCCATTGCCGTGATGGTGGGCGGCCCGTTGTTTGTGGTGCACCCCGAGCTGGTCGAGCAGATGGGCGCCGATGGTGTGGCCACCGACGGCCGCCAGGCCCCGTTGCTGGCAGAGCGCCTGCTCGGCCGCCGCGTCACCGGGCCCTGACCTGGCGCGTTGCCGGCGGCGCGGGGTCCCCGGCATGACGAGAAAAAAGCCGCCCGAATCCCCAGCTGTAGGCGAGTTCAAGCACCCGGGCACGGGCCTGGACGGTCTCGACGAGCCGGCCGTGGCCAGCCTGCTCACCACGGCGGCCGACCTGACCTTGGTGCTCGACCCAGCGGGCCTGATCCTCGACATGGCCTTCGGCAATGCCGCGCTGGCCAGCGAGATCGGTGTCGACTGGATCGGCCAGCGCTGGGCCGACACGGTGAGCGCTGAAAGCACGGCCAAGGTCAGCGCCCTGCTGGCACCGCCGGTCAGCGGTGCGATGCGCTGGCGCCATGTCAACCACCCGACGCCGGCCGGTGGCACAGTGGCCATGAGCTACGCCACACAAACGCTGGCCGCCAACGGCCGCCATGCCGCGCGGGTGGTTGCCTTTGGCCGCGATCAGCGGGTCACCACCGCCTTGCAGCAGCGCCTGGTCGAGGCCCAGTTGTCGGTTGAGCGCGACTACGCCCGCTTCCGCCAGGCCGAGCTGCGCTACCGCCATTTGTTCCAGATGGCCGGTGAGGCGGTGCTGGTGGTAGACGCCGCCAACAACCGGGTGCTGGAGGCCAACCCGGCGGCCGCCGCGATGATGGACCTGGTGGCCGACAAGCTGGTGGGCCAGGTGTTTCCGCTGGGCTTGACGCCGCGCGGCAGCAAGGCCGTGGCCGGCCTGCTGGCCACCGTGCGCCGGGCCGGCCGGGCTGACGCGGTGATGGCCGATCTGGCCAACGGCGCCCCGGGCCACAGCGCCGTGCGGGTGTCGGCCACGCTGTTCCACCAAGACCAGGCCCACTTGCTGCTGGTGCGGTTGGCGCGCGGCGACAGTGGCCCGGGCCAAGAGCCGGCGGCGGCTGAATCGGCCATGCTGCTGCAGCTGGCCCAGGCGTCGCCCGACGGCCTGGTGGTCACTGACCTGGACGGCCACGTGCTCACCGCCAATGCCGAATTTGTCAACCTGTGCCAGATGGCCAGCGCCGAGCAGATGCGTGGCCAGTCACTGGACCGCTGGCTGGGCCGCACCGGCGTTGACCTGGGCGTGCTGGTGTCCAACCTGCGCCAGCGCAGCGCCGTCAAGCTGTTTGCCACCACCTTGCGTGGTGAATTCGGCGTCAGCACCGAGGTCGAGATTTCGGCGGCGATGGTGGCCCAGGCCGAGCCACCGCTGCTGGGTTTTTCGATCCGCGATGTTGGCCGCCGCCTGCCCGCCGACGCTGGCAGCCTGCAGGCGCTGCCGCGCTCGGTGAACCAGCTCACTGAGCTGGTGGGCCGGGTGCCGATGAAAGACATCGTCGGCGAGACCACCGACCTGATCGAGAAGCGCTGTATCGAAGCGGCGCTGGAGTTGACCCGCGACAACCGCGCCAGCGCCGCTGAAATCCTCGGCCTGTCGCGGCAAAGCCTGTACGTCAAGCTGCGCCGCTTCGGCATGGGCGACTTGGGCCCGGGTGTGGACAAATAGCGTCCAACCCGTTCCGCCGACGGCCGGTGTGCAGCCGGCCTGATGCCGACCTGACGCCGGCCTGATGCCGGCCTGACGCCGGCCACGGTGTAAATCACGGTTGACACATTGGCTGGCCGCCGCCAAAAATCGGCGCATGTCCAGACCCGCTTTGTCCACGGTTGCCGAGCTGCTCAAGCCGATCACCTGGTTCCCGCCGATGTGGGCATTTGGCTGCGGCGTGGTGGCCTCGGGCCTGCCGGTGGCAGGGCGCTGGGGCCTGGTACTGGTGGGCGTGCTGCTGGCCGGGCCGCTGGTGTGTGCCACCAGCCAAGCGGTGAACGATTGGTTTGATCGCCATGTCGATGCCATCAACGAGCCGAACCGGCCGATCCCGTCCGGCCGCATGCCGGGCCGCTGGGGCCTGTACATCGCCGTGCTCTGGACGCTGCTGTCGCTGGCCGTGGCGCTGGTGCTGGGGCCGGGGGGCTTTGGGGCAGCCGGCGCCGGCCTGCTGCTGGCCTGGGCCTACAGCGCACCGCCGCTGCGCCTGAAGCGCAATGGCTGGTGGGGCAACCTGGCCTGCGGCCTGTGCTACGAGGGCCTGGCCTGGATCACCGGCGCGGCGGTGATGGCCGCCGGTGCCATGCCCGAGAGCCGATCCCTGGTGCTGGCGCTGCTGTACAGCCTGGGCGCGCACGGCATCATGACGCTGAACGACTTCAAATCGATTGACGGCGACCGGCAGATGGGCATTGGCTCACTGCCGGTGCTGCTGGGCGTGGACGGCGCGGCGCGCACCGCCTGCATCATGATGGCCGGGCCGCAGGCGGTGGTGGTGATCTTGTTGCAGCACTGGGGCGCCCATGGCCATGCGCTGGCGGTGGCCGGCTTGCTGGCGGTGCAGCTGGGGCTGATGGCGCGCTTTTTGGCCGCCCCACGAGAGCGGGCCACCTGGTACAGCGCACTGGGCATCAATTTTTTCGTCGTCGGCATGCTGATCAGCGCGTTTGCGCTGCGTGCGGCGGCGTTGGCCTGATCCACGGGCTGACGCCGGATTGAGCGGGGCAGCGCGCATGACCAGCATCCCGGTGGCCAGCAACTTCGGCGGCTGGCAGATCGTCCGGTTGGGCCTGGTGCAAGCCTGCCTGGGCGCGGTGGTTGTCACCACCACGTCCATCCTGAACCGGGTGATGGTGGTTGAGCTGGCGTTGCCGGCCATGCTGCCCGGCGCGCTGGTGGCCCTGCACTACCTGGTGCAGCTGAGCCGGCCGCGCTGGGGCCACGGCTCGGACGGCGGCGCGCGCCGCACGCCGTGGATTGCCGGCGGCATGGCAGTTCTGGCCGGCGGCGGCTGGCTGGCCGCGCTGGCCACCGTGTGGATGGGCAGCGCGCCGGCCGCCGGCATCACGCTGGCAGTGCTGGCCTTTGTGCTGATCGGCCTGGGCGTGGGTGCTGCCGGCACATCACTGCTGGTGTTGCTGGCACGCCGGGTGGCCGCGCCGCAGCGTGCAGCGGCCGCCACCACGGTCTGGTTGATGATGATCGTCGGCTTTGCCGTCACCGCGGGTGTCAGCGGCAAACTGCTCGACCCGTACTCGCCTGACCGCTTGCTGGCCGTCTGCGGCGGCGTGTGCCTGCTGGCCGTGGCGGTGGCCTGGCTGGCGCTGTGGCGGCTGGAGACACCGCAACGGGCGGCCGGCGCCCGCGCACTGGCCGATGCGGGGGCGCTGAACACGGCGCAGCGCCCCAGCTTCCGCGCCGCGCTGCGCCAGGTCTGGGCCGAGCCCGATGCCCGGCGCTTCACCGTCTTCGTATTTGTCTCGATGCTGGCCTACAGCGCACAAGACCTGATCCTGGAGCCGTTTGCCGGCGCGGTGCACGGCTACACGCCGGGCCAGTCCACGCAACTGTCGGGCGTGCAGCACGGTGGGGTGCTGGTCGGCATGCTGCTGGCGGCGTTTGCCGGCCGGCGCCTGGCCGGGCGTGGCACCGGCTCACTGCGGGCCTGGACGGTGGGCGGCTGCCTGGCATCCGCGCTGATGATGGCCGGGCTGGTGGCCGCCGGGGTGGTGGGCACGGCCTGGCCGTTCAAGGCCAATGTGGCGCTGCTGGGCGTGGCCAACGGCGCGTTCTCGATTGCCGCCATCGGCTCGATGATGGCGCTGGCCAGCCAGGGCGCCAGCGGGCGCGAGGGCCTGCGCATGGGCTTGTGGGGCGCGGCCCAGGCCGTGGCGTTTGGCCTGGGCGGGCTGATCGGCGCCGCCGCCAGTGACCTGGCACGCTGGCTGATCACCTCGCCCGGTCCGGCCTACGCCTGCGTGTTTGCCGCCGAGGGCGTGCTGTTCTTGCTGGCCGCGCAACTGGCCTGGACGGTGCGCCTGCCCGTTGTGGCCGGCAGCTGCCCGGCCATCGACGCCGCACCACCCACCCGGCCCGGCGCAACCACCCGGCGCGCTGCCAGGCCGGGCCTTTCACGCCGCGCCTCGGCATCCGCTGCGGCCCGCGCCAACCCCGCCAACGCCAACGACATGGGACCTGTCACATGAGCTTGAACCACCCCTCCAGCGACAGTTACGACGTGGTCGTGGTCGGCGGCGGCCCGGCCGGCGCCACGGCCGCCGAGGCGCTGGCGCGCCAGGGCCGCAAGGTGCTGCTGCTTGATCGCGCCGGCCGCATCAAGCCCTGCGGCGGTGCCATCCCGCCCCGGCTGATCCAGGACTTTGCGATCCCCGACGATTTGCTGGTGGCGCGCGCCCGCTCGGCCCGCATGGTCTCGCCCAACGATGTGCGGGTCGATATACCGATCAAAGGCGGTTTTGTCGGCATGGTCGACCGCGAGCACTTTGACGAGTGGCTGCGTGAGCGCGCCGCCAGCCAAGGCGCCGAGCGCCGCAACGGCACGTTTGAGCAGCTGACGCGCGACGCCGACGGCAGCGCCGTGCTGCACTACCGGGACGGCGACAGCGGCCAGACCGGCCGTGAAGGCGCGCTGCGGGCCGTGCGCGCCCGGGCGGTGATCGGCGCCGACGGCGCCCGGTCGAAGGTGGCGCAGCAAACCGTCCCCGAGGCCAAAAGCCGGTCCAGCGTGTTTGCCTACCACGAGATCATCGCCCTGCCCGATGTGCCGCCCGCCGGCTACGACGCCAGCCGTTGCGACGTGGTGTACCGGGGCACGCTGTCGCCTGATTTTTACGGCTGGGTGTTCCCGCACGGCAAAACCCTGTCGATCGGCACCGGCAGCGCCGACAAAGGCTTTTCACAGCGTGGTGCAGTGGCCGCACTGCGCGCTGCGGCCGGCCTGACTGACGCCACCACCATCCGCCGTGAGGGCGCGCCGTTGCCGATGAAGCCGCTGCCGCGCTGGGACAACGGCCGCGACGTGGTGCTGGCCGGCGACGCCGCCGGCGTGGTGGCGCCGGCCTCGGGTGAGGGCATTTATTACGCGATGGTCAGCGGCCAGCACGCCGCCAGTGCCGTGGCCGCGCTGCTGGCCGGGGCCGCGCCCCGCTGCCTGAAGCAGGCACGCAAGCAATTCATGCGTGAGCACGGCCGGGTGTTTCTGGTGCTGGGCATCATGCAGCGCTTCTGGTACCGCACCGACAAACGCCGCGAGCGCTTTGTCAGCATCTGCCGCGACAAGGACGTGCAGCAGCTCACCTTCGACGCCTACATGAACAAACGCCTGGTGCGCAGCCGGCCGATGGCCCATGTGCGCATCTTCTTCAAGGACATGGCCCACCTGCTGGGGCTGGCGCGGGTATGAGGCCGACACGCCCACACGCCCGGTGGGCGGGGCGGCGCGCAGCGCCCAGGGTGGCCCGGTGAGCGTGGGCTGGGCCGGCCTGCTGGACGGCGTGATCATGCTGGCGCTGCTGGAGATGGCGGCGTTGCTGGCCTGGCACCGCCGCACCGGGCGCGGCCTGGCACCGCGCGCCTTGCTGCCCAATCTGCTGGCCGGCCTGTGCCTGATGCTGGCGTTGCGCGGCGCCCTGGTGGGCGCCCATGCCGCCTGGCTGCCGGGCCTGCTGGCGGCGGCCGGGCTGGCCCACATGGCCGATTTGCGCCAGCGCTGGGCCGGGTTGCCGAGCCCGCCCGCCGCGCCGCGCTGACAGGCCGCAATGACATGCCGCAATGACATGCCGCACAGCGTGGTGACCCGGGCCACCCCCGGTTCGTGGGGGACGGCTTCCTGGCGCGTCGACAGTGCCAGCCCGGCCACCGACATTAATGCACAGAAAGCCGGCCACCTTGCCGGTTGCCGGAGTTTGGCCATGACACCGTCGTCCTACCGCCCGGGCGCCTTGCTCGGCGCTGCCCTGCTGCTGGCCAGCGCCAGCATGGCCAGCACCGCCCACGCGGGCACGCAATCGGTTGACGGCTTGCTGGGCCAGGACGACAGCCTGTTTGTGCGCCAGTTTGATCTGGTGCAAAACGATGTGTTGAGCGTGGCCACCTTCTCGTACGGCGGGCTGCAAAGCCCGGGCCGCAATATCCCGGCCGGCGG
>JANMKO010000344.1:0-1660 GCA_031372085.1 Betaproteobacteria bacterium | reverse complement strand
GGCCCGCGCCCGCCCCTTGGGCTCGAATCCGCATCGCCTGGCCCGCGCCCTCCCTTGCGTTGAAGGCGGTGTGAGCAACGCCTGTTTTGAAGGCTGCATGCAGGTGCTTCGAACCCCGCCCGGTGCCGGCGCTGCTGAAATAGCGGCATGACCAAGGCCCTCGCGCCGCTGTTTCTGTCTCACGGATCGCCGATGACGGCGTTGCAGCCCGGTGCGGCCGGCGCTTTCTGGACGGCACTCGGCCCGGCCATCGGCGCCGCCGCTGCCCGGCCGTTGGCCATCCTGGCGGTCTCGGCCCACTCGCTGGCCGGCGAGCCCACCTTGCTGGCCGCCGCCCAGCACCACACGGTGCATGATTTTTCGGGCTTTCCCGATGCGCTGTACCGGCTGCGCTACGACGCGCCCGGCGCGCCCAGCCTGGCGCCGCAGGTGGCCGTGCTGCTGCGCGCCGCCGGCCTGCCGGTGCACAGCAGCGCTGACGGCGGGCTGGACCACGGCATCTGGACACCGCTGCGCTTCATGTGGCCGGCGGCCGATGTGCCGGTGCTGCCACTGGCGTTTGCGCCCGACTGGACGCCCGCGCAGTTGTTTGCCCTGGGCCAGGCGCTGGCACCGCTGGCCGGGCAGGGCGTGCTGGTCCTGGGCACCGGCAGCATCACGCACAACCTGCGGCTGGTGTTTGGCGCCGGCGGGCGGCCGCCGCTGGACGCGCCCGAGATCCACGAGAGCGCCGCCTTCCGGGGCTGGTGGGCCGACAAGACCGCCGCCGCCGACTGGCCGGCGCTGCTGGACTACCGACGCCAGGCGCCGTTTGCCGCGCTGATGCACCCGACTGACGAGCATCTGCTGCCGTTTTTTGTGGCCGCCGGTGCCGGCGCGCCCGGCGCCGGGCGCCGCCTGCACCACAGCCTGACCTACGGCTGCCTGGGCATGGACGGCTATGCGTTTGGCGCGGCCGCCGGCGCGCTGGTGGTTTGATGCGGCGTTGACTTGCCCTGCCGCTGCTGGTGGGGCAAGGGTTGGCGTTGCTGGCGCACCCTCACCCCAACCCTGTCCCGCACGCGGCGCTGGGGTGAGGGTGCATGAGCAGGCTGCGGTGCCTGCCATCACGGCCCATCCCTCACCCCGGCCTCACCGGCCTCACCGGCCTCACCCCGGCCACCCCCGCCGCAGCGCCGCACGCCCCCCGTCGGCCCCCGGAGCTCAACGCGAAGCCGGCAGGCTGCCGGCCACACCCTGCACCAGCCAGTCCATGCCGGCGATCTGTGCATCACTGAGGGCCCCCTGGGCCAGCCGGATGCGGCCGGTGTTGTCGATCAGCGGCGCGGCAAACGGCTTGAATCGACCGTCCAGCAGCGCCTGCTGGCGCTGGGCCAGCTCAGCCTTCACGCCTGCCGGCAGCGCCGGGTTCACTGCCGACAACTGCACCAGCCCGTCTTTCATGCCGCCCCACACCGCGTCGGGCCGCCAGGCGTTGGCCAGCACGGCTGAGGCCACCTGGGTGTAATACGGGCCCCAGTGGTGGGTTACCGCCGCCAGCTGGGCGGTGGGGGCAAAGCGCGCCATGTCGCTCTGGTAGGCCAGCAGCGCCACGCCTTTTTCCTCGGCCACCTGGGCCACGGCGGTCGATCCACTGTGGTTGGTCAGCACGTCGGCGCCC
>JANMKO010000332.1:0-3034 GCA_031372085.1 Betaproteobacteria bacterium | reverse complement strand
GGCGGGCGGGATGGCAGCGGTGTTTTTCATCCTCTGTGCCCTTCAAGCCTGCGCCGCCCGGGCGACCAGCAGGATGCCGGCCTGCACCCGGTTGTAGGTGCCGCAGCGGCAGATGTTGGTCATGGCCGCACGGATGTCGGCCTCGCTGGGTTTGGGCTTGGCTTTGAGCAGCGCCGCTGCGGCCATCAACATGCCCGACTGGCAGAACCCGCATTGCGGCACGTCCAGCGCCACCCAGGCTTTTTGCAGCGGATGCTGGCCGTCGGGCGACAGGCCCTCGATGGTGACGATTTTTTTGTCCGGCCCCACGCTGGACGCCGGCCGCACGCAGGACCGGGTGGCCACGCCGTCGATGTGCACCGTGCAGGCGCCGCACTGGGCGATGCCGCAGCCATATTTGGTGCCGGTCAGGCCCAGCTGCTCACGCAGCACCCACAGCAGCGGCGTGTCGGCGTCGGCATCGTGTTGCCGGGCGCGGCCGTTGACGTTCAAGCTGGGCATCGGGGTCTCCTTGCAACGCCGGTTATTTTGCCGCCGGGCTATTTGGCCGCCAGCCCCAGCCGCTCAATCAGTGCCCGCTCTTTGCCAAAGGTGTCTTTGGCCCAGCTGGCGTAATCGGCGCTGGGCTTGTACCAGATCGACTGGTTGAGTTGGTCGATCACCTCCAGGTGCTTGGGCTCGTCCATGGCTTTCTTGAAGGCGTCGTGCAGGGTTTTGAGCACCGCCGGGTCGATGCCCTTGGGCCCCACCAGGCCGTAGGGTGAGTTGCCGACCACGTTGTAGCCCAGCTCTTTGGCGGTGGGCACAGTCGGCCAGCGCTTGGTGCGCTGCTCACCAAAGGTCACCAGCAGCCGCATCTGGCCCGATTCGACAAACTTGTCCCAGCCGGTGGCATCACTGCCGGCCATCACATGGCCGCCCAGCACCGCCTGCATCTGGTCGGCATTGCCTTTGTACGGGATGTGGTTGAGATCGACCTTGGCCGCGTCGGCCACCTCCTCGATCAGCAAATGCGGGCTGGTGCCGATGCCGGTGGAGCCGTAATCGATCTTGCCCGGCTGCTTGCGCGCGGCCTCGATGTAGTCTTTGAAGGTTTTGTACGGTGAATCACTGCGCACCACAAAACCGAAGGTGTAGCCCGACACACCCAGGATGAAGCTGAAATCCGTCACCGGGTGCCACGCCGTTTTTTGCATGTGCGGGATGCGCAGCATGCCCATTGGGTACTGGGCGATGGTGTAGCCGTCGGGCTTGGCCGTCAGCGCCATGCTGCCCGGGCCGCTGGTGCCGCCGCCGCCGGGCTGGTTTTGCACGATCACGTTCTGGCCCAGGTGCTTGCCGGCCAGCTCAGCCAATGCACGCAGGTGGCGGTCGGTGCTGCCGCCGGCCGGCCAGGGCACGATCAGCGTGATCGGCCGGCTGGGGAAGGCCGGCGTTTGCGCCAGCGCCGGGGTGGTGGTGAGCGTGGCGGTGAGCGTGGCGCTGACCGTGGCCGTGAGCAGCGGCGCGGCGGCGGCCAGCGCGCCGCTGGCCAGCAGGCGGCGGCGGGTGGGCGACGGGTGGGCAGGCAGGTGGGCAGGCGGACAGGCGAGGGGTGCGGTCATGTTGCGGGTCTCCATTGCAGCCTGGCAGTCTAAGCACGCAGCAACGGGCGGGCTGTCGCCCGGCGGACGGCCGGCCGCCTGCCTGCCCGCCTGCCGGCCCGCCTGCCTGCCTGCCTGCCCGCCCGCCCGCCTGCCCGCCGCCGACAATGCCGCCGTGCACAACCCCCACACCATCGCCGTCATCGATTTTGAGACCACCGGCATGAGCCCGGCGCAAGGCGCGCGCGCCACCGAGATCGCCGCCGTGCTGGTGCGCGACGGCCGCATCGTGGGCCGGTTTGCCAGCCTGATGCGCAGCGGCGCCTGGGTGCCGCCGTTCATCCAGCAGCTCACCGGCATCAGCAACCGCATGTTGGCGGGCGCACCACCGGCCGCCGAGGTGATGCGCGAGGTGGCGGCCTTTACCCGGGGCTGCGGTGTGGTGGCGCACAACGCCAGTTTTGATGCGGCGTTCTGGCGCCATGAGCAGGCGCTGGCGGGTGATTTGCCGGCTGACGGGTCGGCCAAGGCGATGCCCGGGGTGGTGCCCGAGGTGACGGCCGGGGTGATGCCCGGGGTGACAGCCGGGATGACGGCCGGCGTGTCGGCCGAAGTGACGGCCGAGGTGATGCCCGGGCCCGCCGCGCCACGCGCCGCCAGCGATTTCGCCTGCACGCTGCTGCTGTCGCGCCGGCTCTACCCCGAGGCGCCCAACCACCGGCTGGGCACGTTGGCGGCTTTCCACGGCATCACCGCCACCGGCCGGGCCCACCGCGCACTGGCCGATGCCGAGGTGACGGCCGAGCTGTGGCTGCGCATCACCCACGATGTGCGCTGCCGCTACGCCGCCAGCACGCCGTTTGGCCTGCTGTGCGCGCTGCAACGCACACCACGCGCCGCGCTGGCCCGCTGTGCCGAGCGCTACTTTGCGGCCGGGGCGGCCAGCGCCCGCTGACCGCGCCAGACCCGCTCGCCGCTTGCCGTTGCCGGGACAGCGCCCGTCATTTCGTCCACATCACGCCACCTGCACCAGCACCGCCTGCACCGCCCGCACCTCGCTCTCCCACGGCCGCTTGTACTCAAAGCGCAGGTGGTGCTGGCCGGGTTGGGTGCAGGTGAGCACAAAACGTTGCAGGGCCGGGCCGCCGACGCCGCCACCGGCCGGCGTGCTGTCGGCCTCGGTCAGCGTGCAGCCGGCCGGTGCGGCCGGTGCCTGCCACATCACACCGGCACCGGGCATGGCCTGGAGCTGGATGGTCAGCGCGTGGCCGGCGCTGGCTTGCAGGTGCAGCGGGGGGTGGTCGATGGCAGGCATGGCGGTCTCCGGTGGGTGGGCGGGGGCTGAATGGCAGCGGCCGGGGCCATGATGCACCCCGGCCGGCGGCCGCTCAAATGTCGGATTCAGGCGCTGGCTGCGGGCCTGTCAATTCCAGCCGTTGCTGGGTGCGGTC
>JANMKO010000307.1:0-7588 GCA_031372085.1 Betaproteobacteria bacterium | reverse complement strand
AAGATGTTGCGGTCACACACACCGCCCTCGTACTGGGTGTTGTAGAAGTACAGCGTCTTGTTGCGGCTGAGCACCGGCCGGATCACCTCACGCGATGCCGAGGTGATGCCGCCCATCACCACCGCCGCTTTGTCTTTCAGTGCCGCCTGCTGCGCAAACTGGGCATACAACTGCATATTGGATTGCGGGTCGTAGGTGGCCAGCTTGAGCTTTTTGCCCAGCAGGCCACCGGCGGCGTTTTGCTCTTCGATGGCCAGCGTCATCGCATCGGCCATCGGCTTGCCGTAGATGTCGAGCCCGCCCGACAAGTCATGGATGCTGCCGACCAGCATCTCGTCGGCGGCCAGCGCCGTGAGCGGAAACAGCGGTGCGGCCGTGCCGGCCAGCGCCGCGCCTGAGGCCTTGAGCAATGAGCGTCTTTGCATGGTGAATTCTCTTGGGGTGGGCGGTGCTTGCCCGGGATGGTTGTGGGCCGGCGGCGCTTGGTTGACGCGCCGGCCCGGGACGTGACGCTAAATGGCTTTCCAGTCGCCGGCTTGCTCAAAGGCATACGCGGCGCGGTAGATCGTGGCTTCATCGTAAGCCTTGGCCACCAGCATCATGCCCACCGGCAGGCCGTCCACCAGCCCGCAGGGCAGGCTCATCGCCGGATGGCCGGTGACATCAAACGGGCAGGTGTTGGGTAGCATCTCGAAGGCGCGGGCGATCACGTCCTCCACCGGCGCGCCGGGCGCCGGCAACGGGGTGGCCACCATCGGCAGCGTGGGCATCAGCAGCAGATCAAAATCACCCAGCGTGCTGTCGTAGGCGGCTGTCAACTGGCGCCCCAGGTTTTGCGCCTTGGCATAAAAGTGGCCCCGGTAATGCTGGATGAAGTATTCACCCAGCACCATCGTCAGCTTCAGCGTCTCAGACAACTCATCGGCGCGCTGCTTCCAGCCGGCATGAAAATCGACCAGGCTGGTGACATACAGGCCCTTCCAGTTGAAGCCGTGGCCGTTGTCCTTCATCATCTGCTGGGTGGCGCCTTCGGCCGCAATCGGCAGCCAGATGGCCGGGCCCACGCTGTGCATCGGCACCGACACCTCCGACACCTTGGCCCCGAGACGGCTGAACACCTCGGCCGCCTGGCGCACCTTGGCGTCTACCTCGGGCATGGATTGCGGCCAGCCAAAACCCTCTTTGACGATGCCGATGCGCAGGCCGCGCACGCCCTCGCGCATCAACTCGCTGTACGGCTTGGGCCCTTGCCCGGCATGCTGGCGCGGGTCAAGGCCGTCGGGGCCGGCCAGCACCTCCAGCATCAGCGCGTTGTCGGTCACGTTGTTGGTCATCGGGCCGGTGTGGTCGATGGTCAGCTCGATCGGCATCACGCCGGTGTAGGGCACCAGGCCGTGGGTGGCCTTCATGCCGTAGATGCCGCAGTACGACGCCGGCATGCGGATCGAGCCGCCCTGGTCACCGCCCATGGCCAGATTTACCTCGCCGGCCGCCACCAGCGCGGCACTGCCCGACGACGAGCCGCCAGCTGAATAGCCCATGCGGTGCGGGTTGTGCCCCGGCCCCGGTGCGCTGGTGTGTGAGCCGCCGGAGAAACAAAAGTACTCGCAAGTGGCCTTGCCCAGCACCGTGGCACCGGCGTCCAGCAGGCGGGTGACCACGGTGGCGTCCACATTGGGCACATAGCCCTCCAGCGTGGACGCGCCGTTCATCATCGGCACACCGGCCAGGCAGATGTTGTCTTTGAGCACCACGGTCTTGCCGGCCAGCTTGCCGCTGGGCGCGCCCTTGATGGTGGTTTTGACATACCAGGCGCCGTACTTGTTTTCTTCGCCCGTTGGGCGATAACCGGGCGTGCGCGCATAGGTCACCAGCGGCACAAAGTCGGGCATGGCGTCGATGACATCGTAGGCATCAAAGTTGCCCTGCAACAGGGTGTTGTAGACACCGGCCTCGGCCTCGGACAGGTGGATGCCCAGGCTCAGGGCGACGTCTTGAAGCTGGTCAATGGTGGGACGTTTGATGGCCATGTTGACTCCACGGATAAAGGGATGGTTTTGACACCGGTTGCCCGGGCGATTGGCCGGCGGCGCACTGCGGCGCTGAGACTTGGAAGCAACCGCCCCTGCGGCGACGGGGCCTGCAACTCAACGCCGGGCGATTCTGTGGGCTGCTACTTTTCAGGTCAAGCAAAATACTTGCCACGGAAAATACCCGCGCCGCAGTTCGCCAGCCGCAGCCGGCCGCAACCGTCCGCAACCCTCCGCAGCCGCCCGCCACCGGGCCCGGCGCCGCAGGCCGGGCCAGCGCAGACATCCGCAGAATGGCGCACCTTCAAGATGCCCCGACAGGGCCCGCGACCGGGATTGCCCCCGATCCGCACCGGCCTGGTGTGCCACTGACCATGCCCGACCCACTGCCGCTGACCGTTGTTGACGCCGCGTTGCGCGGCACGCTGCTGGCGCTGTTGCTGCTGTTGGCCGGCGCGCTGTGGCGTGACCGGCCACGCCTGCCGGCCGCGCAGGCGGCCACCGCCTTCTGCCTGGGTTTGTGCGTGCAGGTGATCGGCGGCACGCCGTTGCTTGAAGACCGCCTGCCGCTGGCCTGGCAGGCGCCGCTGATTGCGGTGGCGGTGGGCAATGCGGTGCTGTTCTGGGTTTTTGTACAGGCTTTGTTCGACGATGACTTTGTGCTGCGGCCGGTGCACGGGCTGGCCTGGGCCTCGGTGGCCGCACTCGCCGGCTTCAACTGCACGGTGATGGCGGGCAGCGCGTCGCTGCTGGCGCCGGTGACCTGGGGTTTGCAGCGCGCCGTCCCGCTGGTCTTTGCGGTGCTGGCGGCCGTGGCGGCGGCCGCGCACTGGCGCGCCGATCTGGTAGACGCCCGGCGCCGGCTGCGCGCGTTTGTGGTGGTCACCGGTGTGGCCTACACCGTGGTGATGTTGATGGCGCGGCTGGCGGCACCCCGGGGGCAGTTGTCGGGCCTTGCCTCGCTGTTGGACAGTGCCGCGCTGCTGATGATGGTGTCGGTGGTCGCCGGGCACCTGATGCGGCTGGGCAACTCGGCGCTGTTTCCCAGCAGCCTCGGGCAGGGCGCGATGGGCGGCGTGGCGCCGGCACCTGTGCAGTCTGGTGAACCCGCACAGCATCGACGCTGCGATCAGGCAGGCGGCTTCACCCCCATCCCAACCTTCCCCCTGGCAGGGGGAAGGGGCCAGCCACCCGCCACCGCGCCCGTCGCCGCCGACGACCGCCAGGCCGACGCACTGCAACAAGCGCTGCGACGGCTGATGACCGAGCAGCACGCTTACCGCACCGAAGATCTGAGCATCACCAGCCTGGCGGCACAACTCAAGGTGCCCGAGTACCGGCTGCGCCGGTTGATCAACCAGCGGCTGGGCCACCGCAACTTCAATGCCTTTGTCAACGGCTACCGGCTGGACGAGGCCCGCGCCGTGCTGGCCGACCCGCAACGGCGCCACCTGCCGGTGCTGGGCATTGCGCTGGACGCCGGGTTCCAGTCGATCGGGCCGTTCAACCGGGCCTTCAAGGCCGCCACCGGGCGCACGCCCACCGAGTACCGGCGCGACAAGCTGGCCGATTCTTGAAATCTGCGCCGATTTGCCAGCATCGGCCAGCCGAAATTGCACCGCACCGGTTTCGGCGAGACGGGCGTGCGCCGGCCCGGCATCTTCCGGCTCACCGGGGGCAGGGGCTCTCGATGGGGAGAGACGGAATGGCGGGATTCAAGTTGACTTTTCGGTCCTGCGCCGTGCTGGCGTCGATGGCAGCGCTGGCCGGGCTGGCGGTGGCGCAGGCGCAGGCGTCGGTGGGCACCCGCGAGTTGGCGGCCACCGCGCTGGACGGGCCGGTGACGCTGTTCTACCCGTCCAGCGCCGACGCCCAGCCGCTGCGGCGCGGCCCGTTCACCCTGATGCTGGCGGCCGGCGGTGCGCCCGAGCGCGGCAACGGCCGGCTGGTGGTGATCTCGCACGGCTCAGGCGGCGGGCCCTGGGTGCAGGCTGACCTGGCCAGCCGCCTGGTGCAGGCCGGTTTTGTGGTGGCCGTGCCGCAGCACCGGGGTGACAACTCGCAAGACGACAGCCGGCCCGGCCCCGACAGCTGGGCGCTGCGGCCGGCCGAGGTGTCGCGGGCCATCGACGCGGTGGGCGGCGATGCGCGGTTTGCGCCGCTGCTGGCGCTGGACAAGGTGGGCGTCTACGGCATGTCGGCCGGCGGCCACACCGCCCTCAGCCTGGCCGGCGGGCGCTGGTCACCGGCGGGCTTCAAACAGCATTGCGAGGCCCATCTGGCGGACGACTTCCAGACCTGCGTCGGCGCGTTCACGCGGCTCACCGGCGGGCTGTTGGACGGCTTGAAGAAGTGGGTCGCCCTGGCAGTGATCCGCTGGCGCTTTGACGATGCCACGCCGCAAAGCCATGCCGATGCGCGCATCGCAGCGGTGGTGGCGGCCGTGCCGCTGGCGGCCGATTTTGAGATGGCATCACTGGCCGCGCCCCGGGTGCCGCTGGGCCTGGTGACTGCCGGCCAGGACCGCTGGCTGGTGCCGCGGTTTCACAGCGATCAGGTGTTGAAATCCTGCCGGTCTTGTGAGCTGCTGGCCGATTTGCCCGGCGCCGGCCACGGCGCGCTGCTGTCACCACTGCCGCCCGGGTTTACCGGGCTGCTGGCTGACCTGCTGAACGACCCGCCGGGGTTTGACCGGTCGGTGCTGCCAGCGGTGGATTTGACGGTGGTGGGGTTCTTCAAACGGCATTTGTTGACAGGGGCCATGGCGGGGATTTAGCGATTTTCGGCACGCGCCGCCCGGCAGCCCCACCCTCACCACACGCCAAACCGCCCGCACATCCCGTCCACCCAGCGCATCAAATCCGCCTGCAAGCGGCCAAATCCGGCCGGCGGCTGCGGCTGCGGGGTGGGGGTCGATGTCGCCGGCATGGCGCTTGGGTCGATGTCGGTGCGCAAGCACTGCGCCGCCGCCGCAAGGTGTTGTGCATTCAGCATCCCTGGGATTGACACGGCGCCAGCGATGCGCCCCTACCGGGCCTACCCGGATGGGCGCTGGCCCGGATATCGCTAGGATCGCGTCACCCCGGCAGGCCCCGGTCGATCCCGCCGAGCGCCGTTTCTTTTGCCAACTCGCCGCCCACGCCCCCTCCGCAGGAAGCCCATCACCATGCATGAAGAACAGCAACTGCACGCCCTGATCGACGATGTGCGCACCGGCAAGCTGCCGCGACGCGGCTTCATCCAGCACCTGGTGGGCCTGGGGCTGACGGCGCCAATGGCGTCGATGCTGTTGCTGCATGCCGGCGTGGCCCAAAGCCAGCCTGCCCCCGCCTACAAACCCACCAAGCGCGGCGGCGGCGGCACGCTCAAAGCCCTGTGGTGGCAAGGCGCCACGCTGCTGCAACCGCACTTTGCCAACGGCACCAAAGACCAGGAAGGCTCACGCATCTTTTATGAGCCATTGGCCAGTTGGGACAACGACGGCAACCTGGTACCCATCCTGGCCGCCGAGGTGCCCACGCGCGACAACGGCGGCTTGTCGGCCGACGGCAAGACGGTGATCTGGAAGCTCAAAAAAGGCGTCACCTGGCATGACGGCCAGCCCTTCACTGCTGATGACTGCGTGTTCACCTGGCAGTATGCGGCCGACCCCGCCACCGCCGCCGTGACGATTGGCGTGTTCAAGGATGTGAAGGTCGAGAAAATCGATTCGCACAGCATCCGCGTCACCTTTGCCAAGGCCACGCCGTTCTGGGCCACCGCGTTTTGCGCGGCCGAGGGCATGGTGATCCCCAAGCACCTGTTTGCACCGTACATCGGCGCCAAATCCCGCGAGGCGCCCAACAATTTGAAGCCGGTGGGCACCGGGCCGTACAAGTTTGTCGATTTCAAGCCGGGCGACATGGTGCGTGGTGAGATCAACACCAACTACCACATGCCGAACCGGCCGTACTTTGATGCGATCGAGATGAAAGGCGGCGGCGACGCCACCTCGGCCGCCCGCGCGGTGCTGCAAACCGGTGAATTCGACTACGCCTGGAACCTGCAGGTGGAGGACGAAATCCTTAAAAAAATGGAGTCCAGCGGCAAAGGCAAAGCCTTCATCGTGCCGAGCGGCGACATCGAGTTCATGCAGCTCAACCCCACCGACCCGTACACCGAGGTGGATGGTGAGCGCGCCAACATCAAGACCAGGCACTTTGCCTTCACCGACCCGGCGGTGCGCCAGGCGATGGCGCTGCTGGCCGACCGCCAAGGCATTCAAGAGTTCATCTACGGCCGCACGGGCGTGGCCACCGCCAACTTCTTGAACGCGCCGCAGCGCGTGCGCTCACCCAACACCAAGTTCGAGTTCAGCGTGGACAAGGCCAACCAGCTGCTGGACGCCGCCGGCTGGAAGAAGGGCGGCGATGGCGTGCGCGAGAAAGACGGCAAAAAACTCAAGCTGGTGCACCAAACGTCGATCAACGGCACGCGCCAAAAAGAGCAGGCCATCATCAAGCAAGCCTGCCAGAAGGCCGGCATCGAGCTAGAGCTGAAATCGGTCACCGGCTCGGTGTTCTTCTCGTCGGATGTGGGCAACCCCGACACCTACGGCAAGTTCTGGTGCGACATCCAGATGTACACCACCACGATGACGGCGCCCGACGCTGAGCGCTTCATGGACCAGTACCTGACCTGGGAGATCTCCAGCAAGGCCAACAAATGGCAGGGCCGCAACATCAGCCGCTGGCGCAGTGACGAGTACGACACGGCCTTCAAGGCCGCCGAGGTGGAGCTCGACCCGGTCAAACGTGCGGCGCTGTTCATCCGCATGAATGACCTGGTGATCAAAGACGGCTTTGTGATCCCGCTGATCAGCCGGCCCCGGGTGCGCGGTGTGGCCACCAAGCTGGTGACCACGTTGACGGGTTGGGATCTCGATTTTTCGGGCCTGCAAAACTGGTACCGAGAGACATGACCCCCCCCCGAAGCGGCCGTCGGCCGCCTCCCCCCCAGGGGGGCGACGCCAGCGGCCCGGCAAAGCCGGTTCCGCGGCGCCCACTTGCTCACACCGGCCGGCACCTGTTGCGCCGACGCGAAGCCTAAGCGTACTTGGGCCCCTACCTGCTGCGCCGCCTGCTGTTTGCGGTGCCCAGCCTGCTGGGCATCAGCGTGGTGCTGTTCACCGTGCTGGCGCTGGCGCCGGGCGACCCGTTTGGCGAGATGGCGCTCAACCCCAACATTCCGGTCGAGGTGCGCGAGGCACTGCGCAAAAAGTTTGGCCTGGATGACCCGGTGTGGCAGCGCTACTTCCGCTGGCTGGCCGCGATGCTGCAAGGGGATTGGGGCTTCTCGTTCATCAGCCGGGTGGATGTGGATGTACTGATCTTGCAGCGCGTGCCGGTCACCTTGGCGGTGATCGGTGCGTCGCAAATCCTGGCCATGCTGATCGCGCTGCCGGTGGGCATTTATTCGGCCGTCAAACCGTATTCGGCGTTTGACCGCATCGCCAGCACGCTGGCCTTTGTCGGCTTCTCGCTGCCCACGTTTTTCACCGGCATCCTGTTGATCCTGAT
>JANMKO010000279.1:0-8517 GCA_031372085.1 Betaproteobacteria bacterium | reverse complement strand
TAGATCGGCACCAGCGCGCCCACCGCCGGCATCATCTTGGTGGACAGCATCCACATCAAAATGTCCTTGGTGCGCCGGCTTTTGAAAAACGCCATCGAGTACGCCGCCGGTGCCGCCAGCGCCAGCCCCAGCAGCGTGCTGGCCAGGCTGGTGATCAGTGAGTTGCCGGCGTACAGCAGGTAGTCGCTGCGTTCTTGCACCTCATGGAAATTGTCGAACGTGGGCGTGAAGAACAACAGCGGCGGCTGGGCAATGGCTTGCAGCTCGGTCTTGAAGGCCGTCAGCAGCAGCCAGCCGAGCGGGAAGAAGATCAGCAGCGTGATGGCCCAGGCGGCCAGCGTGCGCACGATCAGCGCCAGCGGAAAGGGTTTGGGGCGGATGGGTGCAGCGCTCATCGAGGTCACCTGTCGAGGTTTTTGCCAACCATCCGAATCAAGAACACCGCCGCCACATTGGCCAGCAGCACCGCAAACATCGCCCCGGCTGACGCCACCCCTGCATCAAAGTTCAGCAGCGCCTGCTTGAAGATCAAGAACGCCACGTTGGTGCTGGCGTCGCCCGGCCCGCCGCCGGTGGTGGTGAAGATCTCGGCAAACACGCTGAGCAAAAAAATCATCTCGATCATCACCACCACCGCCACCGCGCGGCCCAGGTGCGGGATGACCAGATACCGAAGCTGCTGCAGATAGGTGGCGCCGTCCATGCGCGCCGCCTCCAGTTGCTCGCGGTTCAGTGATTGCAGCGATGTCATGAAGATCAGCGTGGCAAACGGCAACCACTGCCAGGCCACCATCACGATCACGCTGAACAGCGGCAGATCCGTCAGCCAGTCCACCGGCTGGGCGCCGAAGAACAGCCACACCTGGGCCAGCACGCCGTACAGCGGGTTCATCATCATGTGCTTCCACAGCAGCGCGTTGACGGTGGGCATGACGAAGAACGGTGAGATCAACAGCACCCGCACCAGGCCCCGGCCGGGGAAGGGCTCGTCGATCAGCAGCGCCAGCGCCACGCCGCCGCCCACGGTGATCAGGATCACGCTGCCCAGCAGCAGCAGGGTGTTGATCACCGCCGTGCCAAACGACGGGTCGGTGACGAAATAGGCGTAGTTCTCCAGCCCGACAAACCCCGTCTGCTCGGGCTGCATCAGGTTGTAGCGGATCAGCGAGAAATAGATCGTCATCACCAGCGGGACGATCATCCACAAGAACAGCGTGACCACCGCCGGGGCCACCAGCAGGCGCGGCAGCAGGCGGGGGGCGGTGCGTTGCATGGGTGACCTTGCTGACCCCCTTCAAGGGGGAGGGCTGGGGTGGGGGGTGGCGAGTCGGCCGGCCGCTTTGCCCCCTCCCCCTGGCAGGGGGAGGGCTGGGGAGGGGGTCGAACCGGTGAAGGCTTTTGCCGCCGTGACCCCCCTCCCAGCCTTCCCCCTGGCAGGGGAAGGGGCAATACACTGTCGGCCGAGCGTCGAGGCCGGGGCCTGAATTCAGCAGCGTGCGCGCTGCCATACAGGCGCAGCCTACTTGTAGTACCCGGCCTTCTTCATCTCGCGCTCAGCCGCTGCCTGGCCGGCCTTCAATGCCGCGTCCACCGTCGTCTTGCCGGCCAGCGCCGCACTCATCTGCTGGCCCACCGCCAGGCCGATGCTTTGAAACTCCGGGATGGCCGCAAACTGCACGCCCACATACGGGCTCTTGGGCAGGGTGCTGTCATTCGGGTTGGCGCTGTCGATCGCCGCTTTCTCGGCCACCGCAAACTTGGCGGCTTTCAAGAATTCGGGGTTGGCGTAGGTGCTCTTGCGGGTGCCGGTGGGCACGGTGGCCCAGCCGTTGGTCTTGGCCACGAGCGCGATGTAGTCCTTGCTGGTGGCCCAGCTGACGAACTTTTGCGCCGCATCCACCTTCTTCGAGCCGGCGGGGATGGCCAGTGACCAGGCCCACAACCAGTTGGCGCCCTTGGGCGTCACCGCCGTCGGCGCCTGCGCAAACGCCACCTTGTCGGCCACCTTCGATTGCTTGGGATCGGTGATGAAGCTGGCGGCGATGGTGGCGTCGATCCACATGCCGCACTTGCCCTCGTTGTACAGCGCCAGAATCTCATTGAAGCTGTTCGCGGCCGAGCCCGGCGGGCCGTAGTTCTTCAGCAGATCCACATAAAAATTGACCGCGTCATGCCAGGGCTTGCTGTCGATCTGCGGCTTCCACTGCATGTCAAACCACTGGCCACCGCTGGTATTGACCAGCGTGGACAAAAACGCCATGTTGTCGCCCCAACCCGGCTTGCCACGCAGGCAGATGCCGTACACGGCGGGCGGCTTGTGAATCTTGGCGGCCAGGGTTTTGATGTCGGCCCAGGTGGGTTTGTCGGCCACCTTGATGCCGGCTGCGTCGGCCAGGTCCTTGCGGTACATCAGCATCGAGCTTTCACCGTAAAACGGCGCGGCATACAGCTTGCCGTCCACGCTCAAGCCGTTGCGCATCGCCGGCAGCAGGTCGTCCACGTCGTAGGCGGCGTCGGTTTTCAGCTCGGTCAGCCAGCCCTTTTTGCCCCAGATCGGCGTCTCGTACATGCCGATGGTCATCACGTCAAACTGGCCGCCCTTGGTGGCGATGTCGGTGGTCACGCGCTGGCGCAGCGTGCCCTCTTCCAAGGTCACCCATTTGAGTTTGATGTCGGGGTTGGCGGTCTCGAAGTGCTTGGTCAGCTTTTGCATCTCGATCATGTGGCCGTTGTTGACGGTGGCGATGACGAGCTCGGTGGTGGCGGCGTGCGCCAGGCCGGCAACAGCGCAGGCGCCGATGCCGAGTGCCAAGGCCAGGGATGGCTTGATGGTCATGGTGTGTCTCCTCGCGGGGGGTCAGCGGTGGGCAAAACGCGATGCAGCGTTGGCATCGACGGGCTGAACTTTAGGCGCAATGCCGTGCGCGGTTCGATACCCAAGCTGCGCTGACTGGTACCTGATTGCGCAAGCCAGTCGGTGTTTTCATCAGGTGGTGGCTATTTCGTACCAGCCGCTTGCGCCGATCAAGGCGTTGAATCCAGCGCCGGATACAGGCCGTGGCTTTGCCCGTGCAGCCGCGCCAGGCCCAGCAGCGCGTCGATGAATGGCGTGACCACGCCCACCCGCTGGGCGATCTCTCGCACCACCGTCACCAGCGCGTCCAGCTCGATCGGCCGGCCGGCCAGCACGTCTTGCAGCATCGAGGTCTTGAAGGCGCCCAGCTTGCGGGTGATCTGGTGCCGGTCTTGCGGCGTCTGGTCGATCTGGCAGCCGATGCGTGCGCCCACCGCCGCCGCCTCGGCCATCGCGGCGGTGCAAAACGCGCGGGCCAGCGGGTCGTCGAGCACGCGGTCTACCGTGGCGCCGGTGATCGCGGTGATCGGATTCATCGTCATATTGCCCCACAGCTTGTACCAAATGTCGCGCCGCACATCGGCCGATGCGGTGGCCTCAAAGCCGGCGCGCTGTAGCAGGCCGGTAAGCGATCGCACCCGCTCGCTGATGCCGCCCAGCGGCTCACCCAGGATCAGGCCCTGGCCCATCTTGTGCTGCACGCAACCGGGTGCCGACGTGCTGCTGCTGGCATGCACCACGCAGCCGATCACCGCAGCCAGCGGCAGCGCGGCGGCGATGCGGCCGCCGGGGTCGATGCTGTGCAGCGGCGCATCACCCAGCGCCGGTGCGCCGGCAGCAAACCACCACGGCACGCCGTTCATCGCCGGCAGCAGCAGCGTGTGCGGGCCGATCAGCGGCGCGATGCGCTCAGCCACCTCGGGCAGGGCGGGGCTTTTGACGGCGATCAGCACCAGGTCTTGCACGCCGAGTGCGGCCGGGTCGTCGCTGGCCAACACCGGCGCGCTGAGCAGCGCACCACCTTGTTGCAGCCGCAGGCCGTGGGCCTGCAGCGCGGCCAGCGTGGCGCCGCGCGCCACCGCGCTGACGTGGCACTCACCGCCCAGCGCCAGCCGGGTGCCGATGAAGCCGCCGATGGCGCCCACGCCGTAAATGCAGACCTTCAACATGGCAGGGCGCGCCCGCTATTTGGCAAACACCTGGCCAATGTCGGCAAACGATTTGAACTCCAGCGCATTGCCCGACGGATCGAGAAAAAACATCGTTGCCTGCTCACCCACCTCGCCTTTGAAGCGCACATGCGGCTCGATGATGAAGCGGGTGCCGGCGGCTTGCAGCTTGCTGGCCAGCGCGTGCCAGGCAGGCAGCGCCAGGATGGCGCCAAAGTGGCGCACCGGCACGGCGTCGCCGTCCACGTCACCGGTGGCGGCCAGGGCGCATTCACCCGGCGCCAGGTGCGCCACCAGTTGGTGGCCGTAAAAATCAAAATCCACCCACGCGTCGCTGCTGCGGCCCTCGGGGCAGCCCAGCAGGCCGCCGTAAAAGCGCCGCGCCTCGGCGATGTCGCGGACCGGGAAGGCGAGGTGAAACAACGGCGGGCTGGGCATGAGGTGGGCCGGTGGCAGTGGGTCGTCGCATCGTAACGAGCCGGGCGCCGGGGGCCGTCCCGGTAGGCGGCACCCGGCCGGTGGCAGGCGGGGTTGACAATCCACGCCACGGCCCAGCGGCCTGCCCACCCTCAGCCCGTCCTTCCCACCCTCAGCCCCACCGTGAGCCCCCGCCCGCCCAAGCCCGAGCATGAACAGCGCGGCATCCAGAGCATCGAGGTCGGCGGCCAGTTGTTGCGCGCGCTGGCCCATGCCGGCCGGCCGATGGCGCTCAAAGACCTGGCCGCCGCCGCCGGCATGGCAGCGGCCAAGGCCCACCCCTACCTGGTGAGCCTGGGCAAGACCGGCCTGGTGGAGCAAGACAAGGCCAGTGGCCGCTACGGCCTGGGGCCGCTGGCGCTGCAGCTGGGCCTGATGAGCTTGCAGCAGGCTGATCCGGTGCGCCTGGCCACGCCGGTGATCGAGGCGCTGGCGCTGCAGGCCGGCCACACGGTGGCGATGGCGCTGTGGGGCACGCACGGGCCCACCATCGTGCGGCTGGCCGAGTCACCGGCCGCCGTGCACGTCAACATGCGCCACGGCACGGTGTTCTCGATGGCCGGCACCGCGTCGGGCCAGCTGTTTGCCGCCCTGCTGCCCGAGGCCACCGCCCGGCCGCTGTACGAGGCCGAGCGCCGCCGCAGCGGCGGCGCTGCGCTGCCCACCTGGGCCCAACTGGCCCGCAGCACGCTGGCAGAGGTGCGCCAGCAGGGCCTGGCGCGGTCTGAGGGCGCCGTGGTGGCCGGCGTGAGTGCGCTGTCTGCGCCGGTGTTTGACCACCGCGGGCTGATCGTGCTGGCACTCACCGTGATCGGCCCGTCGGCCGCGCTGGACAGCCGCTGGGACGGCGCGCTGGCCGGCCAGATGCGCAGCGCGGCGGCGGCGCTGTCCACCCGGCTGGGCCACCGGCCGGCCGACGGTGGCGCCGCACCGGCCGACAGTAGCGCCGCACCGGCCGTCAGTAGCGCCGCACCGGCAGCGCCGTGATCACCCCCCGGCGCCCGGCTGCTGCAAGCCCGCTGGCGCGTGCGGGTGCCGCATGGCCCGCCCACTTCCGGGCCGGCGGGTCATCGGTGCCGCCCTGCTGTGGCACGATCTGGCATGGCCCGCCAATTTGATGTGATCGTCTATGGCGCCACCGGCTTCACCGGCCGGCTGGTGGCCGAGTACCTGCACCGCCTGTACGGCGACGGCGGCGATGGCGGCCCGGGTGGGCCGCTGCGCTGGGCGCTGGCCGGGCGCCAGCACGACAAACTGCTGCAGGTGCGCAGCGCCATCGGCGCCAGCCAGGCCCTGCCGCTGGTCGTGGCCGACGCCACCGACGCGGCGGCACTGGCCCGGCTGGTCGGCCAGACCCGGGCGGTGATCACCACCGTTGGGCCCTACCAGCGCCACGGCCAGGCGCTGGCCAGTGCCTGCGCCCATGGCGGCACCGACTATGTCGATCTGTGCGGAGAGCCGGCCTGGATGGCGCAGATGATCCCGCTGTTGCAGGCGCCGGCCCGGGCCAGCGGGGCACGCATCGTGTTCTCGTGCGGTTTTGATTCAGTGCCGTTTGATCTGGGCGTGGTGTTTTTGCAGGCCGAGGCGCAGCGCCGCTTTGGCGCCCCGCTGGCGGCGGTGCGCGGCCGCGTGCGCCGCCTGCGCGGCGGCATGTCGGGCGGCACGATGGCCAGTGCACTGGCCACCATGGACGAGGCTGCACGCCACCCCGACACCGCCCGCACGATGGCCGACCCCTTTGCACTGACGCCCGGTTTTGTCGGCCCGGCCCAGCCCGACGGTGAATCGGCCGCCTACGACGACTGGGCCAAAGCCTGGACCGGGCCCTTCATGATGGCCACCATCAACAGCAAGAACGTGCACCGCACCAACGCGCTGCGCGGCCACCCGTGGGGCCGTGATTTTTTGTACGACGAGCGGCTGATCACCGGCCCCGGCACGGCCGGCGAATGGGCTGCCCGCCTGCTGGCCGGCGGCACCCGGGTGCAGAACGCGGTGCTCGGCTTTGGCCCGGCGCGCGCGCTGCTGGGCCGGGTGGTGCAGGCCCGGCCGGGCAGCGGCCCCGGGCCCAAGGCGCGCGCCAGCGGCCACTACGACCTGCGCTTTTTTGGCCGCACTGCCGCCGGCCAGGCACTGGCCGCGTCGGTCAAAGGCGACAGCGACCCGGGCTACGGGTCCACCAGCAAGATCATCAGCGAGGCCGCGCTGTGCCTCGTGCAAGACATCCCCCGCGCTGCCACCGGCGGCGGCGTGTGGACCCCCGGTGCGGCGCTGGGGCTGGCGCTGGTGCGGCGCTTGCAGACCCATGCGGGCGTGCACTTTGCCATCGAGGCCTGATCGGGTGTTGCCGGCATCCTGCTGGCCGGCCATCCGCTGATCGGCCCCCTGCTAATCGGCCACCTGCAAACCCCCGTCGGCCAGTCGCAGCACCAGCCGGCGGCCGCCGGCCCGCAAATCCACCGCACTGCCGTCGGCACGCAACACCGGCACCCGGCTCAGCCAGCGGCCACGCCGGGCCCGGGCGGCCACCGTCTTGCGCGCCACGCCCAGACGGCGGGCCAGTTGCGCGGTGGAATACTGCGCCAGCGTCTGGCCCTCTGGGTTGATGCACACCAGGGCGTGGCGCGATGGCGCCAGCGTCCACTCGTCGAACAACACCACCGTGCCGCTGTTGCTCACCAGCACCCGATGCGGCCCCTTGTCATGCGGCAACACCCGCTGCCACAGCGGCCGGCGCAAGGCACCGTCCACCGACAGCAGCTCGGCCGTGGCGCGCGGGGTCTTCCAGTGGTCGGCGGTGTCGAGCGCCAGCACAAAATTGCCGGCCGCCGACAAAAACTCGCGCCGGTCTGGCGGCAATGAGATCACAGGGGCCATGCACCTCGTTCCTGAATCGGCCTGTAGCCCGGGCCGCAAGGCGCCGCCAACGCAAATTGGCCGGCCCGCCGCAACGTTGACAAAGCCCGGCCACCGCCGTGAAATTTACCAGCCGACCCGGCCGGCGCAAGCGTCGTTTGCCGCACCCCGCCCCCCCGCGCTTGAGGGGCGCGGGCGGGCCACGGCGGGTGTGTTAAAAATTTGCATTGAACAAATCAGTTTGACAAACGCTAACGCGCCCTCGATACTCGAATGCGGCTTGCCATCGGTTGCAAGCCACTTTGGAGAGCCCGCCGTGCACAAAGCTTTTGCCAGCCAGGCCGATCTGGACGTCAAGCAAGTCAGCTTCACCCGCCTGTCGGCCAACGCCTACGCCTACACCGCCGAGGGCGACCCCAACACCGGCGTCATCATCGGCGACGACGCCGTGCTGGTGCTCGACACGCAAGCCACGCCGGTGATGGCGCAAGACGTGATCCGCCGCATCCGCGAGGTGACCGACAAACCCATCAAATTTGTGCTGTTGACGCACTACCACGCGGTGCGCGTGCTGGGCGCGTCGGCTTACAAAGCCGAGGGCTGTGAGCACATCATCGCCAGCCAGGACACGCGCGATTTGATCGTCGAGCGCGGTGAGCAAGACAAAGCCAGTGAGATCGGCCGCTTCCCCCGGCTGTTTCAAAACCTTGAAAGCGTGCCGCCCGGCCTGACCTGGCCCACCCTCACCTTCAGCGGCAAGATGACGCTCTGGCTGGGCCGGCTGGAGGTGCAGTTGCTGCAACTCGGCCGGGGCCACACCAAGGGCGACACCGTGGCCTGGCTGCCGCAGCAAAAAATCCTGTTCTCGGGCGACTTGGTCGAGTTCGACGCCACGCCCTACGCCGGTGACGCCTACTTCAAAGACTGGCCGCAGACACTCGACAACATTGCCGCGCTGCAGCCCGCGCAACTGGTGCCCGGCCGAGGCGCCGCGCTGACCACGCCCGCGCTGGTGGCCGCCGGCCTGCAAGGCACCCGCGACTTCATCGCCGATGTCTACAACAGCGTCAAGGACGGTGTGGCCGCCGGCAAGGATTTGAACGCGGTCTACAAGGACACGCTGGCGCGGCTGTCGCCCAAGTACGGTGAGTGGGTGAT
>JANMKO010000239.1:0-5449 GCA_031372085.1 Betaproteobacteria bacterium | reverse complement strand
GCGGGCGCAGCGCTCACTGCCGCTGGAGATGACCGCGCCGCCCAACTACCGCAAGGTGAACCCGGCCGATGCGCCGATCCTGTTCTTGGCGCTCACCTCGCCCAGCATGAACCTGGCGGACTTGCAGGATTTTGCCGAGCACCTGATCTCACCCACCTTGTCCACGCTCAGCGGTGTGGCGCAGGTCAACATCTTCGGCGCCAAGCGCTTTGCGGTGCGGGTGCGGGCTGACCCGGCCGCGCTGGCCGCGCGCAACCTGAGCCTGGACGAACTGCGGCTGGCGCTGACGGCGGCCAACGCCAACACGCCGGTGGGCACGCTGGAAGGGCCGCGCCAGATCCTCACGCTGCAAGCCAACAAGCAGTTGCAAAACGCGGCCGAGTACCAAGACCTGATCGTCAGCGTCAAAGGCGGCAACCCGGTGCGGCTGCGCGACGTGGCTCAGGTGGAAGACAGCTTCGAAACCCTCAAAAGCTCGGCCAACTTCAGCGGTGAAACCTCGATCACCATTGCCATCCAGCGCCAGCCCGATGCCAACACCGTGGCGGTGGTCGACGCGGTCAAGGCCAAGTTGCCTGGTTTCAAAGCGCAAATGCCGCAATCGGTGCGCATCAATGTGGTGAATGATCGGTCGGTCTCGATCCGCGACGCGCTGCACGATGTCACGTTGACGATGCTGGGCACCATCGTGCTGGTGGTGCTGGTGATCTTCTTGTTCTTGCGGCGCTTTGTGGCCACCGTGATCCCCACGCTCAGCCTGCCGGTGTCGCTGCTGGGCGCGCTGGCCATGCTGTGGGCGTTTGGTTACACCATCGACAACATCTCGTTGCTCGGCCTGACGTTGGCGGTGGGCCTGGTGGTGGACGATGCCATCGTGATGCTGGAGAACATCATGCGCCATGTTGAGCGCGGTGAGCCGCCGTTCCAGGCCGCGCTGCGCGGCTCGCGTGAGGTGGGCTTCACCATCCTGTCGATCAGCATCTCGCTGGTGGCGGTGTTCATCCCGATCTTTTTCATGCCCGGCGTGATCGGCCTGCTGTTCCATGAGTTTGCGGTCATCGTCGGCCTGGCGGTGGTGGCCTCGGCCTTTGTCTCGCTCACGCTGGTGCCCATGCTGGCCAGCCGGTTTTTGTCAGACGAGGCGCACAAAAAGCCGCCCGGCATGCTGGTGCGCGGCTTTGAGCGGGCGTTTGATGCGATGCTGCGCGGCTACAGCCGCACGCTGGACGGCGCGCTGCGCTGGCGCAAGGCGGTGCTGTTGGTGGCGCTGCTCACCTTTGTGGCCACGGGCTGGTTGTTTGCCACCATCCCGAAAGGCTTTTTTCCGGAAGAAGACATCGGCCAGATGAACGTCAGCACCGAGGGCGCCGAGGACGTGTCGTTTGAGCAGATGCTGCGCCTGCAAGACCAGGCGGCGGCGCTGATCCGGGCCGACGCGGCGATTGCCACCGTCAGCTCATTCAACGGTGGCCAGGGCGCGCAGAACACCGGCCGAATGTTCATCAACTTGACGCCCCGGGGTGAGCGCCCGCCGATGAAGCAGGTGGTTGAAGGTTTGCGCAAAAAGCTGCGCAGTGTGGCCGGCATCACGGTATTCATCCGGCCGACGCAAAACTTGCAACTGGGCGGCCGGCCCAGCAAGGCGCAATACCAGTACATCCTGCAAAGCGTACAGGCCGGTGAGCTGAACGATTGGGCTGTCAAGCTGCAAGAAAAACTGCGCGCCGACCCGCTGTTCCGGGATGTCACCAGCGATTCGCAGCTGCGGGGTCTGCAAGCCACGCTGGACATCGACCGCACCCGCGCCGCCGCGTTGGGTGTGGGCATCGACGCCATCCGCTCGGCCCTGTTCTCGGCCTTTGGTGAGCGCCAGGTGGGCAGCCTGTTCACCAGCGTGGACAGCTACCAGGTGATCATGGAAGTGGCGCCCGCCGCCAAGGCCGACGAGCGCGCGCTGGGCGGTGTGTACGTGCGGGCCAGCACCGGCGCGCTGGTGCCGCTGTCGAGCTTTACCACCACCCGCCGCACGGTGGGCCCCACGTCCATCAACCATGTGGGCCAGTTGCAGGCCGTCACCGTCTCGTTCAACCTGGCGCCGGGCGCGGCGCTGGGTGATGCCACCAACCGCATCGACGCGGTGCGGCAAGAGATCCGCCTGCCCGAATCGGTGATCACCGCCTACGGCGGTGATGCGGCGGTGTTCAAGAACTCGCAAGGCAGCCAGGTGGTGCTGATCGTCGGTGCGCTGCTGGTGATCTATGTGTTGCTGGGCGTGCTGTACGAGAGCTACATCCACCCGATCACCATCCTGGCCGGGCTGCCGTCAGCGGCGGTGGGCGCGCTGCTGACGCTCAAGCTGTTTGACATGGACCTGACCTTGATCGCCACCATCGGCATCCTGCTGCTGATCGGCATCGTCAAGAAAAACGCCATCATGATGATCGACTTTGCGCTCGACGCGCAGCGCCACTTGGGGCTGACACCGCAGCAAGCCATCCGCGAGGCCTGCGTGCTGCGCTTCCGCCCGATCATGATGACCACGCTGGCCGCGCTGATGGGCGCGCTGCCCATTGCACTGGGCCTGGGCGCGGGCGCTGAGCTGCGCCAGCCGCTGGGCGTGGCGGTGGTGGGCGGGCTGCTGTTCTCGCAGGCCATCACGCTGTACATCACGCCGGTGATCTACCTGGCACTGGACCGGTTCTCGGGCCACGGGCCGGTAAGCACCCCGGAAGGCAGCTTGGTGCCCGGCGACAGCGCCTGAACCCGACGTGGCGGCCGGTCAGCCCGGCCGCACCGGCGGGCCGGCGCATCAGGCCACCACCACGCTGGGCAGCTGGCGGGGCGGCCGCCAGGCGCGCAGGTTGTCCAGCACGCTGTGCACCGCACCGCCGCCCTTGGCCAGCACCGCCTGGGCCGACAGGGCTAGGCTGGCGCGCTCATCGCGGCTGAGCAGCAGGCACGTCCAGACAAACACGGGGGTGTGGCGCCAGGCCGGCATCTGGCGCAGGGCGCCCAGCACCGCAAAGCCGTCGAAGTCCGGCATCATCAAATCAAGAATCACCGCGTCAGGCCGGTATTGGTCCATGCCGCGCAAGGCTTGCCGGCCCTGCAAAAAACACTGCGCGTCGATGCCGATGCCGGCCAGCGTGCTGCGCATCAGGTCCAGCGCAATGGCGTCGTCGTCGATCACCATCACGCTGCAGCGGCGCGGCCCGGGTTGCCGAAACGGCGCCATCGACCGCACCACCTCGTCAATGCGCATCGGCTTGCACAGCACATTGGCGATGGCGAACGACGCCACCGTGCCGTCGGCGGCCGGCATGCTCATGCCCAGCACCGGCGCTTCATGGCTGGCGCCCTGGCGGCGGATGTCTTGCAGCACGGCCAGCCCGCCGTGGTCGGGCCGCACCAGGTTCAGCGTGATGCCGTCGTAAGCTGCGCCGCCGGCCTGCTGCAAAGCCTGCCGGGCCGACGCCGCCACGTCCACGCTGAAGCCGGCGTGCGCCAAGGCTTGCACCATGCACGCCTGCGGTTCACCCTGGGCATCGATCACCAGGATGCGCGGCGGGCCCGGGCTGGCGGCCACTGGCGCCGGAGGGTGAAAGTCGAATTTGCCCGATTCAATCTTGGCCAGGTCGAGCATGTCGTTGATCAACTGCAGCAGATGGCGGCCGCTGCTTCGGATGTGGCCCACAAACACCTGGTGTTGTGGCGCATCGGCCTTGACCGCCCCGGAATGCAGCAAATCGGCAAAACCGATGATCGCGTTCAGCGGCGTGCGCAGCTCGTGCGACCTATTGGCCAGGAACTGGCTCTTGAGCTGGGTGGCCAGCTGGATCTGGTGGTTCTGCAACGCCAGTTGCTGGGCCCGCAGCCCGGCCTGCTCGGCCTGCTCGGCCTGCTTTTGCGCGGTGATGTCGGTGACGATGCCCAGCATGTGGCTGGGCGCGCCGCCGCTGTCAAACAAGCTGCCGTGCAGGCCGATCCAGTGCAGGCTGGCATCGGGCCACACCACCCTGCACTGCAGGTGCCAGTCTTGCCGCCCGTCCAGCGCCTGCTGGTGGCTTTGCAGCACATAGGCCCGGTCGTCCGGGTGCACATGCTGCGCAAACCGCTCAAAGCCCCAGTCGGTCTGGGCCGTGCTGTAGCCAAAGCAGCGGTCGTGCTGCAACGAGCATTGCGCCCGGCCCGAGGCCAGGTCGAGATCCCAGTCGCCGATCTGCGCCGATTCAAGCGTGAAGCGCAACCGCGCTTCGCTGTTGCGCAATGCGGCCTCGGCGCGGCGCTGCAAGCTGATGTCGCGGGCGATCTTGGACGCGCCCACGATGCGGCTCTGGGCGTCGCGGATCGGCGAGATGGCGATCGACACCTGCCGCAGCTCACCCGACTTGGTGCGCCGCACGGTGTCGAACGCCGGCACTGCGATGCCGTGGGTCAGGTCGGCCAGCAGGCGCATCTCTTCGTCCAGCCGGTCGCTGGGCATCAGCATCTGCACCGGCTGGCCGATGGCCTCTTGCGCGCTGTAGCCAAACAGCCGCTCGGCGCCGCCGTTCCAGTCGGTGATGCGGCCGTCCAGGGTTTTGCCGACCACCGCGTCATTGCACGACGCGACGATGGCGGCCAGCCGCGCCGATTCGGTTTCGTCGCGCAGCTGCCGGGTCATGTCATTGAAGACCAGCGCCGCGCCGCGCAAGGCGCCGTGCGCGTCGCGGCTGACGCCGGCCTGCAAATCCACCGCCAGACGCAAGCCCTGGCGTGAGCAGATCGCCACCCGGTGCACGGCCTGCGCCGTCAGCCCCTGCTCGGCCATGCGGTCCACCGGGTTTTGCAGTGCGGCTTGGGCGGGCCCGTCTTGCGGGTCAAACACGGCCCGCAGCGGCTGGCCCAGACCGGCCTGCTGCGGCCAGCCGGTGATCTGCTCGGCCATCGAGTTCATGCGCGTCACCCGGCCCTGCCGGTCGGTGGCGATGAAGCCGGCACCGATGCTGGCCAGCGTGGTGGCCAGGTGCAGCTCATGGTCGATCAGGGTCTGCTCGGCCAGGCGGTGCCGGTCGGCCTCGTCTTCGGCCTGGCGACGGGCCTCGTAGGCCAGCTCAAAGGCGCGCGCGCGGGCCGATTCGTCCGCCTGGCGGCTGGCCATCTCGTCGCCCAGGCGCTGCAAGGCCCGGCCGGCGCTGCGCTGCGACCGCGCCAGCAGGGCCAGCAGCAGCAGGGTGCCGGCCAGGGTGGCGGCCAGACCAAAAGCCGAGCGCGCTGCCAGCGTGTTGCGCTGGGCAGCGTCGGCGGTCAGCCGGTCGTCCAGGCGGCTTGGCAGCGTCCCAGCCTGCGCGCGCAGGCTGTCTGTCGTGGACAGCAGGCTGTCCAGCCCCTGGGCCGCCGTGCGCCCAGCCAGCAATTGCGTGTGCACGGCCCACAGCGCGTGGCTCTGGTAGCCGGTAAAGGCGGCGGC
>JANMKO010000770.1:0-5004 GCA_031372085.1 Betaproteobacteria bacterium | reverse complement strand
ACCCGGCCAGTGAGCCGGAGGTGCGCGCGATGGTGGATTTCATCGTCAAGCACCCGAACATCGGCGCGGCCGTGAGCTTCCACACCCACTCGGGCGTGATCCTGCGCCCGATGGGCACGATGAGCGACGAGCAGATGACGCTGGAGGATTTGTGGATCATCAAGCGCTTCTCGGCGATTGGCGAGAAGCTCACCGGCTACCCGGCGGTGAGCAGTTTTCACGACTTCAAATACCACCCCAAAGAGGTGATCACCGGCACGCAAGACTGGCTGTATGAGCACCTGGGCGCGCTGTTCTGGACGGTGGAGATCTGGGCCCCCAACAAAGAGGCCGGCATCACCGGCTATGACTGGGTGCACTGGTACCGCGACCACCCGCCCGAAGACGATCTCAAGCTGTTGAAGTGGAGCGACACGCAGTGCAGCGGGCTGGCCCATGTCGATTGGTACCCGTACCGGCACCCGCAGCTGGGCATGGTCGAGCTGGGTGGTTGGGACCGGCTGAACTACTGGCGCAACCCGCCGCCGCACCTGCGTGAGCGTGAGGCGGCGCGCTTCCCGGCCTGGCTGACCACCATCGGCCTGAGCCTGCCCAAGCTGGAGCTGCTGCGCGCCGAGGTGCGCTCACTCGGCGCTGACACCTGGCGGGTGCGCATGGCGGTGGCCAACGCCGGCTATCTGCCTAGCTACGTCACCCAGCGCGCCATCGAGCGCAAGGTGGCGCGCGGTGTGGTGTTTGAGCTGCACCCGCCGCCGGGCGTCACCTTGCAAACCGGCAAGCTGCGCATCGAGGGCGCGCAACTGGACGGCCACGGCCCGAAGGCGTCGCTTCAGGCTTTTTTGCCCACCCGCCAGATCACCGGCGACCGGGCGGTGGCCGAGTGGGTGGTGATGGCGCCGCGCGGCAGCCGCATCGCGCTCACGGCGACAGCCGACCGCGCCGGCACGGTGCGCACCGAGGTCACGCTGGACTGACCGGCGCCGCTGCGGGCACCGCGCCGCCCGCCGCCGGCCCAGAAACGTCCGCCAGCCCGGCGTCCAGCGCCCGCAGCAGCGCGGCGCGCAGGCGCAGCGGATCAACCGGCTTGGTCAAAAAATCATTCATGCCCACGTCGGCCGCGCGTTGGCGCTCGCCCACCCGCGCGGCGGCCGTCAGCGCGATCCCCGGCAGCTGCGCCGC
This sequence comes from Betaproteobacteria bacterium, assembly GCA_031372085.1. Taxonomy (GTDB): domain Bacteria; phylum Pseudomonadota; class Gammaproteobacteria; order Burkholderiales; family Burkholderiaceae_C; genus Pseudaquabacterium. Next base: position 3,825 of record JANMKO010000770.1, on the reverse strand, counting down.
GCTGTCTTGCCGGCGCAGCGCCAGGGTGGTCTCGTAGCCGCTGATGCCGGGCATCTGCACATCCATCAGCACGGCATCAAACGGCCGGCCGGCCGCCGCCTGGCGGGCCACCAGCGCCAGCGCCTGCTCACCGTCGGCGGCCTCGGTGGTGTCGATGCCCCACTGGTTGAGCAGCGCCACGCCGATCATCATGTTGACGGCGTTGTCCTCTACCAGCAGCACCCGCGCGTGGTGCAGCCGGGCGGCGTCGGCGGCGGTGTCGGCGTGCGGCGCGGCGGCCGGCGGCGCGGCCACGGCGGGCAGCGGCAGCTCGGCAAAAAAGCAGCTGCCCTGCCCGGCAGTGCTGCGCAGGCCGACCACACCGCCCATCAGCGTGGCCAGCTCGCGGCAGATCGACAGGCCCAGCCCGGTGCCGCCAAAGCGCCGGGTGGTGGATTCATCGGCCTGGGTGAAGGGCTGGAACAGCCGCGCCTGGGTGGCCGCGTCAATGCCGGGGCCCGTGTCGTGCACCTGAAACCCCAGCCGGCCGCGCGCCAGCCGGCGCACCACCAGCCGCACCTGGCCGCTGGGCGTGAACTTGAGCGCGTTGTGCAAAAAATTGCCGACGATCTGCCGCACCCGCAGCGCGTCACCGCACACCCAGGCCGGCAGGTCGGCGCCGTAGTGGGCCTCGAAGGCCAGGCCCTGGCCGGCGGCCAGTGCGGCAAAGCGTTGGCTCAGCGATTGCAGCAGGGCGCCCAGGTCAAACGGCGCTTGCTCAAGCTGCAACTTGCCGGCCTCGATCTTGGCCACGTCCAGGATGTCGGACAGGATGGCCGTCAGCAGCTCGGCGCTGTCGATGATCTGGTCGAGGTACTGGCGCTGGCGGGCCGGTGCCAGGCCGGGCTGGCGCGCCAGGCGGGCCAGGCCCAGCACGCCGTTCAACGGTGTGCGGATCTCGTGGCGGGTATTGGCCAGGACCGCGCTCTTGGCCTGGCTGGCGGCCTCGGCGGCGTCGCGCGCGCGGGCCAGCTCTTGCTCGGCGCGGCGCGCGCCGGTCACGTCCTCGGCAATCCAGATCGTGCCGCTGGTGCTCGGGTTTTGCGGGTCGATGGCGCGGGCCCGCAGCCGCACCACAAACGCGCTGCCGTCACGGCGCCGGGCCGGGCGCTCCACGTCCACCGCCTCACCACGCTGCAAGGCCGGGCCCACCTCGCTGCCCAGCGCCGCGTACTGGGCGTCGTCGGCCCAGACGGTTCTGCCGGGCTGGCCCACCAGCGTGCCGGCGGCAAAACCGTACATCTGCTCAAACTGCGCATTGGCCAGCACAAACTGGCGGTTGCGGGTGAAGGCAATGCCCACCGACGCATTGGCCAGGATGGCCTCGCGCTCCAGTTGCACCCGGGTGGGCTCGGACAGGTCGCGGGAGTTGGTCAGCAGGTAGGCCTGGCCGTCGATGTCGATGCGCCGGCCGGCAATCTGCAAGGGCACCACCCGGCCGTCGCGTGCCACCAGATCGGCCAGCATGTCTTGCACCGTGCCGTCGGCCTCGACCGCCTGCACCAGGCGCTGGCGGTCTTGCGCGCAGCGCCACAGGCCCAGCGCCAGTGCGCTGCGGCCCACCACCTCGGCCGCCGGGTAGCCCAGCACGCGGGTGAAGCTTTGGTTGACCATCACGTAATGGCCGCTGCGCATGTCGGCCAGGGCGATGATGTCGGGGCTCATCGACACCACCCGCTCCAGCAGCGCCTGTGATTGCCGCAGGGCCAGCGCCGACGCGCGCTGGCCTGTCTCGTCCAGGCTGATCGACAGCACCGCCGGCGCGCCGTTGTGGGTGGCCCGCGCGGCGGTGGATTTGACCACCAGCAAGCCGCCGCTACAGGTGCGCAAGCTCATCTCGGTGGGCGGCAGCAACTGGTCGGGGCCCAGTGCGTCCACCTGCGCGATGCGCGCCAGCAGCGCTGCCCGCTCGGCCGGCACCAGGTGGTCGCGCAGCAGGCTGCGGCCCAGCATCTGCGGCACCGCGCCGTAGCCCAGCAGGCGCGCCGCCGCCGGGTTGGCATCGACGATCACGCCGCCCTGGTGCAGCATCAGCGGCGTGGGGATGCGCATGAACAGCGCCTGGTAGCGCGACTCGGTGACGGCCAGCGCCTGCCGCGCCCGGTGCTCGGCGGTGACATCACGCAACACGCCCCAGTAGCCGATGAACTGGCCCGTGCGATCAAAGCGCGGCTCGGCGCTGGCCAGATAGTGCCGGGCCTGGGCCGGCCCGCCCGGCACGCCAGCGGCGTCGTCAGCCGGCAACCCGCTGATCGGCAGGTCGCGCAGCGGGGCGCGCCGGGCCATCTCGGCTTGCAGCCGGGCCATGCCGTCGGCGTCCAGCCGCAAGCCCGGGATTGACCACGGCAGCCGGCCCAGCGCCGCCGCCACCGGCACAAACTGGCCCGCCCGGTTGCGCCGCGACAGCTGGCTGAGGTGCAGCGTGGCGTCGGTCTCCCAGTAGCCACTGGTGGCGATGGCCAGCAGCGCCTGGAAGCGCTGCTCGCGCGCGTCAGCGGCCATCAGGTGCTGTTGCAGCAGCCGGGCCACGGCGCGGCCCAGCAGCGCGCCGGTGGCGATCACGGCCAGCGGCATCACCAGCCGGGCCAGCAGCGGCGGCACGCCCAGCGGTGCGGCCAGCCAGCCGGCCTGCTCAGCCGCGCCCAGTGCCAGCACCTCGGCCAGCGCCAGCCCGGTGCCGGCGGCGGCCAACCGGGCCGAGCCCACCGTGTTGGCCAGCAGCACCACCAGGCCAAAAAACAGCAGGCCCGGCGTTTGCAAGCCCCAGCCACCGGCGGCGGCCACCGCGCCGACCAGCACCAGCCCGCCCAGCACCGCCGGCCCCAGCAGCCGGTTGGCGCGCACCGCCGGCCCGCGCAGCCCCGCTTGGCACAACGCGGCCAGCGCGACGTAGCCGGCCACGATCAGCAGCCGCGCGGCGCCCGGCAGCTGCGGCTGAAGCAGCAGCGCCGACAAGCCGCCCAGCAGGCACAGCACCAGTGCCGCCGCAAAGAAGGCGCGCAGCAGGCTGTTGTGCATCGCGGTGTGCAAGCCCAGCGCAGGCGATGGCGGTGGATCGATGGGGGCCACGGTGGCAGCAGGGGGGATCAACCGGGCAGTCTCTCACCTGCCGGCACCGCCGATCACGCCGAAAACGGCGCCATTGGCAGCGCTGTTGGCTGCGCCGGCCGCTGATATCGCGGCCGGGCCTTCGCCAGCCACAAAGCCCCTTCCGGGCCTTTGTGCGCGGGCTCAGCCTGCCCGCTGGTATCGCGGGACAGGCCTTCGCCAGCCACAAAGCCCCTTCCGGGCCTTTGTGCGCGGGCTCAGTGTGCGGCGTTCAATGTCTGGCGGGTGGCTTGGGCCACGGCCCGGGCGGCGGCGGCAAAGTCGGGCCCGGCCGAGGCGTACAAAACGGCGCGTGACGAGTTGACGACGATGGCGCCGGTGGTCTGGCGGGGCGCCGGCCCGGCCTGGCCGCGCCAGCCGGCACGCACGGTGGCTGCCGCATCCCCGCCCTGGGCACCCACGCCGGGGATCAGCAGCGGCAAGGTGGGCGCCAGCGCGCGCACCCGCTCGATTTCAGCCGGAAAGGTGGCGCCCACCACCAGGCCGAGCTGGCCGCTGGCATTCCACGGCCCGGCGGCCAGCCGGGCGATGTGCTCGTACAGCAAATCACCGGGCTGGCCGCTGGCGGTGCACAGCCGCTGCGCTTGCAGGTCACTGCCGCCCGGGTTGCTGGTGCGGCACAGCAAAAACAAGCCCTTGCCCGGATAGCGCAGGTAGGGCTCGATCGAATCAAACCCC
>JANMKO010000039.1:0-4211 GCA_031372085.1 Betaproteobacteria bacterium | reverse complement strand
CCCCATCAGGTTGGTCACCGGATCGCCAACAAACTGGAACAGCATGAAGGCGATGAAGGCGACGGTCAGCATCACGATCAAGGCCTGAAACAGACGGCGGACGACAAAGGCCAGCATGCAGGGTGGGTGCCGGTCGGGCGCCGATTGAATGTTGTGGCTGGATCATGCGCAAATGGCATGCCGCGTGTCAGCGGGCAAACGCCCGGGGCCCATGCCCCGTGCCGGCCGACGGCCCGCAAAATGACAAGCACCCAGCAAAAAGGCGCCCCGAAGAGCGCCTTGCGTCATTCACCCGACTGGCTGGGCCGGCCGCCTTGCGCCACCCTGCCAGGCCTGGGCTGAAGACTTATTTGGTGCCTTGGCCTTTGGAGATGTCGTCCTTCTTGACGGCATCTTTGGTCTCGGCCTTGACTTCAGCGCGTGACTTCACCGACTTGGCCTTTGGCTCTTTGGCCACCCGACCGGTTTCGATGGTGCCTGCCTTCTCAGCGGCCGCAGCGTCCATCTTCACATCGGCGCGGGCGGCGGTCGACTTGGGCTTGGGTGCCGGGGTGACATCACCCTTGATGGCGGTGCCGCTTTTCACGGACGAGGCCGCCTCGGCCTTGACCTCGGCACGGGTGGTTTGTGCGAAGGCCGAGAAAACCAGCGCATTGGACAAAACGAGAGCGGAAATGAGGGCAATCTTTTTCATGGGTTAACTCCTGGTGCATCGATTGAAAGGGACCGGAAAACCGGCAGGCCGACAAGGCTTGATGCAAATTTGTGATCAAACGGCCGGGTAAACCTTAGACGTTTGGCGCGGTGTTTCGGTTGACAAAACCCTGGCCCGTTGACTGCAATCAACGGGCAAGGCCAGTAAAAACGCCGCCCGAAGGCGGCGATTCACAAACGTCAAGCCATCGGCTCAGCCAACCTGCAGGCCGAGCCTGTCACCGTCAGAACGAGTGACGAACACCAACACCGTAGCCGGTGGAATTGAAGCCACCCGCAAGCGCGTCAGCAGCGCTGACCACACCACCCACGCTGAGCGCGGACTTGCCCTTGTTGGCCAGACGGCCGTACTGGGTGTACAGCGCCGTGCGCTTGGACAGGTTGTAGATGTACTCGACACCGACCAGGCTGGCGTCGTTGGCACCGATGCCGGTGCCCTTGGCGTCACCCCTGGTGTAGCCGGCGCGGAACTCGCCCTGGCCCAACGGCACGCTGGCGTTGATCGAGTAGGTGGCGTAGGTCAGGCCGTTGTAGCCGCGCTTGTCGTAGAACGCATACAGCTTGGCCATGCCGAAATCAAACGACCCCGCAATGTTCGCGACCTTGTACTTGATGTTGCCAATCGAAAAGGTTTCAGAGTACGCGCCAGAGATATCAAACGGGCCCGCAGCGTAGCCCAGACGGCCGCCGTAGTACTTGTTGCCAGTGACGCCTTCACCGGCAGCGACTTGTGCCGAGCCGTAAATGCCGCCCAAGCCGCTGGGCAGGAAGTAGCCGACCATGTTGTTGGCACGCACCGCCGTGGTGGCACCGCTGCCCAGGCCCGCAACGCTGCCCAGGTAGATGTTCCACGGTGAACCCACGCCGTTGGCGCCGTAAGCGTCATTGCCGGCGACGTTCAAGAAGGTATTGGTGTAGTCGCGGCCCAGACGGATCTCGCCCATCTTGCTGGTCAGGCTGACAGTGGACCGACGGGTGAAGGTCAAGCCACCCGGGTTGCCGGTGTCGCTGGCCATGCCGCCTTCAAGCCAGAAACCGGCCAGCAAGCCACCGCCGAGGTCTTCGGTGCCGCGAAAGCCCAGGCGGTTGCTGTTCAGCTGGTTGCTGTCCATCGACCGGATCCGGGTGTTGCGGTTTTCGAACGAGTTGACGCTCAGATCAACAACGCCGAACAGGGTGACAGAGGATTGGGCCGAAGCGGCACCGGCGAAGGCGCCGAGCACGGCGACTGCGAGTAGAGACTTTTTCATTGCGTGTATCTCCTAGGTTGAACAAGAGGTCCCGATCCCGTGGAAACCCGTCACCTGAGCTGGTGAGGGCCGGTCAGGCCAACCTCCTCATCGGAAGCTAGCGCTATTGCACCAGAGGGCCGCCGCCCATGCAAAGGTTAGCGGTCAAAAAGCCCTGCACCTGTTGCCTGACAACAACGAGGATCGTGGGTGGCGCTGCGCTATCCTGGGTGCATGAGCGCTTTGGACAACTTGATTGGCAGCGCTGATTTGGCGCTGCGCACCCTGAGCCGCAGCGCCCACGCGACGCGGCCGATGCCATTGCCCGCCGTGGGCGCCTGTGCCGACGTGCTGACGCCCGCCCAGCAGCGCCTTTCAGGCGCGCTGATGCGCGTCAATCATGTGGGTGAGGTCTGTGCCCAGGCCTTGTACGCCGCCCAGGCGCTGACCGCGCGCACGCCTGGCTTGCGCGCCCAGATGCAGGCGGCGGGCCGCGAGGAAACCGATCACCTGGCCTGGACCGAGCGCCGGCTGGCAGACCTGGGCAGCCGGCCCAGCCTGCTCAACCCACTTTGGTATGCCGGCGCTTTTGCCATCGGCCTGGTGGCCGGGCGGGCCGGTGACCGCATCAGCCTGGGCTTTGTGGTCGAGACCGAGCGCCAGGTTGAACAACACCTGGCCAGCCACCTGCAACGCCTGCCCGAGCAGGATGTGGCGTCACGCGCGGTGGTGGCGCAGATGAAGGACGATGAGTCGCGCCATGCCGAGCAGGCGCTGCTGGCCGGCGCGGCCACCATGCCGGCGCCGGTGCGCTGGCTGATGCGGTCTGCCGCGCGGGTGATGACGCGCGTGGCACATGTGATTTGACGCGCCGCCGGCCAGGCAGCGCTGGGCAAGATCAGGCGTCAACGATTTCATGGCTGGTGCTGATCGTGGCGGTTTTGCCCAGCATGAAGGTGGCCGAGCAGTATTTGTCGTGTGACAGCGCAATGGCGCGCGCCACCACCGCATCGGCCAGCTTGCGGCCCCGCACCGTGAAATGCAGGTTGATGCGGGTGAATACCTTGGGGTCGGCTTCGGCCCGTTCGGCTTGCAGTTTGACCTCGCAGCCGGTCACATCGTGGCGCCCGCGCTTGAGGATCAGCACCACGTCATAGGCCGTGCAGGCGCCGGCACCGGCCAGCACGATTTCCATCGGCCGGGGCGCCAGGTTGCGGCCGCCGCCATCTGTGGCGCCGTCCATCGTCAGCAGGTGGCCGCTGCCCGTCTCGGCCACAAACCCCATGCCGCTGCCGGGCACCCAGTGAATCGTGCATTCCATCGTCACGCCCTTCGGGCTTGCCGCCCTCGTCTGCCCATCATCATGCAGTGCCGCACCGAAGCCGTGCGCGCACGCCCCAGGCTCTGGAGCGCACTCTCTAGAGCCCTTGAGGCAATCATATTGCGGCGCAGCATTTATGCCGCTAGACTGGATTCATCGGCGGGGGTTTTTGACAGGGTGATGCCCCGGCCAGTTGCTTGTCTCCTCCACCTCCTCCATTGGTGGATTCAGCCCGGGGTGCAAACCGCGGGCTTTTTTCTGGGCGACGCCCGTTGGTCGGTTGGGTTGAAGGTGACGGCTATCATGCTGCGCCGCACCAACCGACCACAGCAGAACACGCCGGAGACGCCCAGGATGGCCCGCGCCAAGCCCCCCGCCATCGACTACCTGAAGAAGATCCTCACCGCGCGCGTGTACGACGTGGCCATCGAGTCACCGCTGGATGCGGCACGCAGCTTGTCGCGCCGGCTGGGCAATGCGGTGCTGCTCAAGCGCGAAGACCAGCAGCCCGTCTTCAGCTTCAAGCTGCGCGGCGCCTACAACAAGATGGTTCACTTGCCGCCCGATCAAATGGCGCGCGGCGTGATCTGCGCGTCGGCCGGCAACCACGCGCAGGGCGTGGCGCTGTCGGCCAAAAAGCTGGGCTGCCGGGCAGTGATCGTGATGCCGGTGACCACGCCCCGGCTGAAGATCGACGCGGTGGCCGCCCTGGGCGGTGAGGTGGTGCTGCACGGTGACAGCTACACCGACGCCTACGACCATGCGCTGGGCTTGCAGCAAGCCGGGCAATTGACGTTTGTGCACCCGTTTGACGACCCCGACGTGATCGCTGGCCAGGGCACGATCGCGATGGAAATCCTGCGCCAGCACCAGGGCGCCATCCACGCCATCTTCGTGGCCATCGGCGGCGGCGGGCTGATCTCGGGCGTGGCCAGCTACATCAAGGC
>JANMKO010000035.1:0-6279 GCA_031372085.1 Betaproteobacteria bacterium | reverse complement strand
GGTGCGCTTCAACCTGCCCGACGCCAACAGCAGCGCGCTGAACCGGGTGGACCGGGGTGCGGCGCCCAGCACGATCTTCGGCCGGCTGTCGTCCAACGGCACGGTGTACCTGCTCAACGGCAACGGCATCCTGTTCGGCGCCACCGCCCGGGTTGACGTGCGCGGCCTGATCGCCAGCACGCTGAACCTGACCAACGACGACTACACCAACGGCCTGACGAACAGCCTCTACGGCCAGCAGGCCAGCTTTGCGCGGGACGCCGACGGCCTGGGCGCACCCACCGTCGGTGCCGGTTTTGTCGCGGTGCAGGCCGGCGCCCAGATCACCACCCCGTCGGGCGGGCGGGTGTTTTTGTTTGCCGAGGACGTGCACAACGCCGGCAGCATCAGCACCCCGGGCGGCCAGACGGTGCTGGCGGCCGGCGACAAGGTCTACCTGCAAGACCCCACCCGCGAGGCGCTGTATGCGTCCGAGGTGAACCCCGCCATCCCGGCGCTGCGTGGTCTGCTGGTGGAGGTGGGCGGTGCCGGCGGCGTGCTCAACAGCGGCGACATCAACAGCGCGCGCGGCAACACCACGCTGGTCGGGCTGGCCGTCAACCAGAGCGGCCGCATCTCGGCCAGCAGCAGCGTCAGTGAGAACGGCTCGGTGCTGCTGCTGGCACGCAGCGGCACGGCCACCGGCTTCAACAGCACCGGCACGCTGGTCAAGCGCGCCAGCATCGGCGGGGCATTGACGCTGGGCGCCGGCTCGACGATCAGCCTGGCGCCTGATCTGGCCAGCACCGGCGACCAGCCCACCGCGTCCGACAACGCCAGCTTCAGCGCGCCGCGCATCGAGCTGTCGGGCCAGACCATCGAGCTGCAGGCCGGCAGCCGCATCAGCGCGCCCGGCGCCACCGTGCGGGCCCGGGCCGGTGCGCCCCACTATGAGGTTGATGCGCTGGCCAGCCGCAGCGCCGGCAGTGTGGACGCCAGCGCCCGGCTCACCGTGGCCGACGGCGCGCTGATCGACGTGGCCGGCACCCGGGACGCGGTGGTGTCGGTGGCACGAAACTTTGTCACCACCGAGCCGCTGGGCAGCAATGACCTGAAAGACGCGCCGCTGCAAAAGCTGGGCCCGGTCTACCGCAGCCGCCTCACCTTTGACCTGCGCAGCGCCGCGCCCATGCTGGGCGATACCAGCGCCTACAAAAAGGCCATCGCGCAAACGGCCACCGAGCGGCTGTCGGCCGGCGGCCAGGTGCTGCTGGAGAGCACCGGCGCGGTGCTCACCCACCCGGGCTCGCGCATCGATGTCTCGGGTGGCCAGGTGCGCTACAGCGCGGCCACCGTCACGCCGTCGCTGCTGCTGGCCGACGACGGCAGCCGCTACAGCCTGAACAGCGCGCCGGTGGATTTGAGCTACAGCCGCGTCGAGGGCGTCGATCAATTCTTCACCGCCCGTGACGGCGACGGCGCCCGCCTGCCGCTGCAAGACCGCTGGGGCGCGCTGACCCGCTACAGCGCCGCGCTGGCCGGGCGCAGTGAGGCCGGCTACACCGACGGCCGGGCCGGTGGGCAATTGGTGGTCGTCGCGGCGCAGGCGGTGCTGGACGGCCAACTGGCCGCCGCCACCGTGGCCGGTGAGCGCCAGCGTGACGGCCGCGACGCGCTGGCCGGCGCGTCGCTGTTCCGGCTCGGCAGCGTCAACAACAGCGGCAGCTTTGGCAGCGCCACGTTTGCCGGCACCGGGGTGGAGACGGCCCTGCGGCTGAGCGCCAGCCCGGCCGCGCTGCCCGGGTCGTTCTGGGCCGCGCCGCTGGCCTCGATCAACGCCCCTGGCGACGCCGGCCTGCCGGCCGAATCGCGCATCGCCGCCGCCACGCTGGCCGGCGCCGGCTTTGGCAGCATCACGCTGGCCACCGAGGGCAGCCTGCGGCTGGACGCGGGCGCGGCACTGGCGCTGGCCGACCGCAGCAGCGTGACGTTGGCATCACGCGGCAGCGCCGGCATCGTGCTGGGCGGCGACTTGCACAGTGCCGGCGGCAGCCTGACGGTGCTGACCAGCGGCCGGCAAGCCGGCGCCGGGGGCACGCCGGGCGCACCGGCCGGCGACATCACGGTGGCGCCCGGCGTCACGCTCGATCTGGCCGGCGGCTTTGTCAACCCGCTGCGCGACGGCGCCGCGCCGGGCGCACCGTTGATGGCCAGCGCCAGCGCCGCCAGTCTCGGCATGGCCACCACCGGCGGCACGCTGGCGCTGCGCTCGGGCGCCGGCCTGGCGGTGGGCGCAGGCGCGTTGCTGGACGTCTCAGGCGGCGTGCGGGTGGCCGCCAGCGGCGCGGTGGCCGGTGGCAACGCCGGCAGCCTGGTGCTGAGCAGCACGCCGCTGGCCGATGGCAATGCCGTGCTGGCCAGCCCCTTTTTGCTCGCCGGCACGCTGCGCGGCCTGGCGCTGGCCGGCGCGCGCGGCGGCAGCCTGGACTTGCGCGCCGCCAGCGTGCGCATCGCCGACAGCGCCGCGTCGGACGCGGCACCGGGCCAGCTTGGCCTGGTGCCCGGGTTTTTCTCGCAAGGCGGCTTTGCCAGCTTCAATGTAGACGGCGTGGCCCGGCTGGACATCGCGCCCGGCACGCTGCTGCGCCCCACCCTGGTCGGCTGGCAGGCCGACGCCGGCCTGACCGGCCAGCACAGCAGCCGCCACCCCGGCGCCGGCCTGCGCACCGATGTGGCCGCCGACGGCCAGCGCGCCCCGGTCAACCTGACGTTGCAATCCAGCGGCAATGCCAGCGTGGCGGCCAGCGGCCAGCTGACGCTGGGCACCGGCGCGGCCGTGGCGCTGGACCCGCTGGCCGGCTTGACGCTGAGCGCCGCGCGCAGCCTGCTGCTGGACGGCAGCCTGGCCGCGCCGGGCGGCCGCATCACGCTGGACAAAACCGGCTTTGGCACTGAGGCCGTGGCCGACGGCTACGGCGTGCTGCGCCTGGGCGCGGCCAGCCGCATCGATGTCTCGGGCCAGCGTGTGCTGCTGCCCGGCAGCGACGGCCTGCAACGCGGCCGGGTGCTGGACGGCGGCAGCGTCAGCCTGCGCAGCCCCCTGTTGCTGTGGGCCGACGGCGCCACCATCAGCGCCAACGGTGCGCTGGGCTTGCTGCACGGCAGCGCCAATACGCTGCTGGCCGGTGGCCTGCAAACGGTGGCCAGCAACGCCGGCACACTGGCCATCACGCTGAACACCGAAATCCTGGCCGGCGGCACGGTGCTGCCGGGCGGTGGCCTGCTGCAAGGCCGCTTCGACGCGCGGGCGGCGGCGCCGTCCAGTGCCGGCGGGCAGCTCAACATCACCTTGACCGGCGACGGCCTGGCGCTGGGCAGCCCGCCCCGCACCTTGACCCTGCGCAACGGCGCAAGCGCTGCGCCGCTGCCGGCCGACGGCGACAACGCCGCCTTGGCACCGCTGCGCGGCCAGGCCAGCGTGGACGCCACGATGGTGCAGGGCTCGGGCGCCGTGGGCCTGCTGCTGCGCAGCAGCGAGCGCCTGCAGATCGACGGCGCGGTGGCGCTGGACCTGGCGCGCCGCGTGGTGCTGGACGCGCCGGTGCTGGCCGCCAGCCCCGGCAGCACGCTGGCGCTGCGCGCCGGCTCGGTGAGCCTGGGCAACAGCGCGGCCTTCACCGCCCAGCAAACCCCACCCGACCCGGCCGCCGGCAACGGCGTGCTGCGGGTGCACGCCGGCACGCTGGATTTGATCGGCCACAGCGCCTGGACCGGCTTTGGCCAGGTGTCGTTGACCAGCCTGGGCGACCTGCGTGCCAGCGGCGTGGCGGTGGGCAATGCCGCGCTCACCGGCAGCCTGCGCACGGCGGCAGATTTGCAGCTCAGCGCCGCCCAGGTGCTGCCCAGCACCGACAGCCGCTTCACCATCGATGCCGGGAGTGCCGGGCTGGCCATCGTGCGCAGCGCCGGCAGCAACACCGGCAGCCATACCGGCAGCAACACCGGCAGCGACAGCAACATCGCGGGCAGCGCGCAGGCCCTGCCCGCCACGCCGCTGTCGGCCGGCGGCAGCTTGACGCTCAAGGCCGCGACGATCAACCAGGCCGGTGTGCTGCGCGCCCCGCAGGGTCAGTTGCTGTTGCAGGCCAGCGATCAGCTGACGCTGGCCGCCGGCAGTGAGACCTCGGTCTCGGCCGACGGCACGGCCTTGCTGTACGGCAGCACCACCGGCGGCGGCGCCAGTTGGCTGCTGCAAGGCGTGGCCGACGTGCGCGCCGCGCCACCCGACAAGCGCATCGACCTGCGGGCGCCGGCCATCAACGTGGCCGCCGCCGGCCCGCCCAGTGCTGCCGGCCCGGCCGGCCCAGCCAGCCCGGCCGCCCGGGTGTCGCTGCAAGGCGGCGGTGAGCTGCTGGCGTTTGAATTTGTGCCCGGCCCGGGTGGCTCACAAGACATTTTTGCCGGCGCAGCGGGCGGCGCATTTGCGGTGCTGCCATCGCAGCGCGGCGTGGCGCCGCTGGACGGGGCCATCGCCGCCGAGGTGGACGCCGCTGGCAACCGGGCCAGCCTGCCGTTTGGCCAGCAGATCACCTTTGGCGCCGGCGGCCCGCTGCCGGCCGGCACCTATGCGGTGCTGCCGGCGCGTTATGCCTTGCTGCCCGGCGGCTATCTCGTCAAACCGCTGGCGGGCCACCGCAGCGTGGGCCTGGGCAGCGCCCTGCCGCAGGCCAATGGCGCCACCGTGGTGGGCGCGCTGCTGGGCACGGCCGACACGGCGCTGCGCGCCAGCCAGGCCGGCGTATTTGTCGTCACGCCATCGGCGGTGGCACGCCGGTCGTCCGAGCTGATCAGCAGCTCGGCGGATCGTTTTTACACAACGGCCGCAACCGCGCTTGACCTGGCGCTGCCGCCGCTGCCGGGTGATGCTGGCGCGCTGAACCTGTCGGCCCAGCGGCTGGCGCTGGACGGCACGCTGTCTTTTGACCACGCGCCCGGCACCCAGGGCGGCGTGCTGGGCATCGCGGCCCGGCGCATCCAGATCACCGACGCCCCGGGCAGCGCGGCCGACACGCTGGTGCTGAGGCCGCAACAGCTCAACCGCAGCGGCGCGGCCAGCGTGCTGATCGGCGGCGTGCGCGCCGATCCGGGCACCGGCAGCGCGGCCAGCGCCGGCACTGGCAGGGCGGTGACGGTGCAGGCCGACAGCGTGCTGCTGGACAACCCGGCCACCGCGCTGACGCTGGGCGACCTGACCCTGGCCGCCACCGGCCAGGTGACGGTGGCCGCAGGCGCGCGCATCGACGCCAGCGGCGACGGCAGCCCACAAACCTGGCGGCTGACGGGCGACGGCGCGTCGCTGCGGGTGAACCAGGGCAGTGGCGGCGTGCAGCGCAGCCAGGTGCTGGGCCAGACCGGCGTGCTGCGGGTGGGGCTGGATGGCGGCCCGGTGCCGGACGGCGCGGCGGCTGGCGGCCCGGCTGCCGGCACGCTGGCCGACACCCGGCTGGCCGGCAGGTCTGTGGCGCTGGAGGCCACCGCCAGCACCGGGCTGTCAGCGCAAACCCGGCTGACCACGGCGGCGCTGACCCTGGGCGCCACGCAGATCCGGGTGGGCAGCAGCGGCCAGACGCCCGAGATCGGCACCCTGGCGTTGCAGGATGAGTTGCTGGCCGCCGTCAATGCCGCCGGTGCACTGACGCTGCGCAGCTACCAGGCGCTGCAAGTGGTGGCCGGTGCCACGCTGGGCGCCGACAGCCTGCGCAGCCTGACCCTGGACACGCCGTTGCTGCGCCTGCTGCCCGCCAGCGCGGCGGCCGGCGGCCCGGCCAGCCCGTCGGTTCGCGGGCCCGCCACCGCCACCGCCTCCGCCTCCGCCTCTGCCTCTGCCTCTGCCTCTGCCTCTGCCTCTGCCTCCGCCTCCACCTCCACCACGGCCACCGCCATCGCCGCCGCCAGCGACAGTGCGCTGCTGCAAGCCGACAGCGTGCGCTTGCTCAACAGCGGCGGCAGCGGCCCGGCGGCGGCTGATACCGGTGCTGACGCCGCCGCCAGCGTGGCCATCCGCGCCAACCGGGGTGATCTGCTGCTCGGCCCGGGCCTGCTGCGCATCGAGGGCGCGCTCAGCACCGGCCTGAGCGCGGCGCACGACATCGTGGTGCAGGGGGGTGGCGCCGGCAGCAGCGGCGGCGGCAGCGGCGGCAGCGGCAGCGGCAGCAGCGGCACCAGTGGCAGCAGCAGCAGCGGCACCCCTGGCGGCAGCAGCGGCATCACCACCGACGGCGCGTTGACTTTGGCGGCCCA